>DATEDP010000069.1 GCA_035281585.1 bacterium | reverse complement strand
AAAGTCGTCTTCAAAGCGCCGTAAATACCTTGAGTCATTTTTACCCTCACCTTGAGTTAAATATTGAGCCCCAGCGGATCGACGTTAAACGCCACCTTCCAGTATGGCTCAAAGATGCTGTGGAAGTTTACAAAGTTGCGACACAGCGAGAGCCCAATGAGGAGCTTATTTATTTAATTGACACGCGGCGAGATCTAGAATTTCAACATCTACAAAGACTCTACAAACAATTGTCAGCGGTTTTCCAAGCACCCATACTTTTTATTGTCGATCAAATACCCCATAGGTACCGCCCGCTTTTTGTTAGGCTTCGTATTCCCTACATATACAAAAATGAAGCTATCTTTGCGCCCGAGCTAGGCCTGAAGTTTCGAAAACTCGATAAATTGAATTCCCCCGCAAAATTAAACATCGAAGAGAAAGAAAGGCTACTTGCTCCTATCGGCTTAAAACTGCTTGCGGGTATTTTAACAAAACAAATTTCGGAAAACTTTACGCTTAAAAGCCTTCACAAAAAAATCCAGCAAGAGGGGATCAAGGTTTCTCTTTCAAAACTTAGCATAGCCTTGAATCAGCTTACGGCCGGTAATTTTTTATATGTTCAAGGACGAGGTCCAAATAAAGAATATGTTAGTAAGGACATCAAAAAAACTTGGAGTCACTTGTCAACTATGCCCCTTAAACCATTTTTTCGGGAAATAAGAATAAATCATACACAATCGAGCAAGCATAGATTTTGTCTCGCGGGAGAGAGCGCGTTAGCCAACTACTCAAACCTTGCATCTCCTAGGGAAATTACCTTGGCGATGACAGCTGCCACTTATCGAAAAATTTTCAAGCCCGCGCTGTCTGCCTCGCCTAATAATTTAGATACTAGCTTGTTCATTCAAATTTGGAAGGAGGAGCCTAAGCTTTTTTCAATTAATGAAAAACTCAATCCGGTTGAGCTTTTTTTCTCAATGCGACAATCCGCTGACGAGCGGATACAGCAATCACTCACTGAAATGCTTAATTCTTATGGCCTGGTCTATAACTAGAGATAAGTTATGGCGAGAATTCACGGCTTCGATCATTTTTGCGAACATCTTAAAGGCCTAGAGGAATTTTACTGTATTATTGGCGGAGGCGCAGCTGCCATTCTATTTGAAGAAAACGGGCTGGAATTTCGAGCCACTAAAGATGTCGATTTTTTAGTGTTGTCTATATCTGAAGAGTTAAATCGCCGTGTTTTGCAATACATAAAAGAAGGTGGTTATGAAACGCGAGAAGCAACTAAAGCAGAGCCGAAATATTATCGATTTCTGCACCCGGCTGATGAGAGTTGCCCTAAAATAATCGAAATTTTCGCGCGCAACCAACTTGAGCTCGAACTCACGGCGGATCAAAAAATTATTCCAATCAATGATAGTTATGGAGAGCGGCTTTCCGCCATTTTGCTGGATGAGGAATATTTTGCATTAATACAGAAAAATATTATCAGATTGGAATCCGGGATTCCTATTATCAATGCAGCTGTGAATATATGTCTTAAGGCCGGCGCTTACCGAGATTTACTAGCTAGAAAGCAGGCTGGCGAACCTAATATTGATGACAAGGACATCCAAAAACATCTGAAAGACATTTGGCGTCTAGCAGTCATGTTAAAGGGTGATGAAACTATAGTTATTCATGGCAAGCCCCAACAAGCTATTCACTCGGTTATATTGGAATTAGATGATTTGCCCGAAGAACGGTTCGGACAGGTGATGAAAGATTATGGCGTCAAAAAAGATGCGCTCATGGATGTGTTGAAGCAGGTTTTTCTGGTGCAGTACTAGAAGGTCGTTGGATAAGAAAAACGCCCCCGAAGGGGCGATCTCCTTAAAACAAATGTCGGGGCGACTGGATTTGAACCAGCGACACCTAGCTCCCGAAGCTAGTACTCTACCAGGCTGAGCTACGCCCCGATGGGTAGGGCCTTCGCTTAGCGCGAAGGCGAATCCATTTTCTACTGGTATTTCTTCAAGAGAGCCAAGGCTTTTTTCTTTTCCTTCGGCGGCCGGAAAGCCTGGCCCCTGCCGGGCCGGCGGGCGGCCCGCTCCTCGGCCTCGTCCTCGAAAGCCGGGCCCTCCAGGATCTTGGCGACCTCGCGCTCGAATTCCTGCGATTTCAGGATCGAAGCCCCGGCCTTGACCGCGGCTTCCTGGATCATCCGGTCGGAGCTGATCACCACCGCCGCGTCCCGCATCTCCCGGGCCAGCGCGATAATCTCCTCATCGGCCGTGTAGCCGCCGCGCGAGGCCCAGACCGTCAATCCGTGGATCCGCTCTTTTTGCATCTGGCTGTGCAGGCCGGAGTAGGCGTCGAAAACCACCCAGACTTTTTCGCCGGTTCGCTGGCCGAATCGGCCCAGCCAACGCAGGGCGGCGGCCCGGCCCTGATCGCCGTCGCGGATTTCCAGCTCCGAAAAGCGGGGGCTTTGCCGAATAAAGTTATAGCCGTCGACGATCCAAGTTTTGGACATAAATAGCCAAAATGCTGGGCAAGATTGCTTAAATATTAAGCAATTGAATAAAAATAAAGCAATATTAGCCCTTCCTGTCCCCTCGATTTCATAAACATCTGCCCGTTATTTCAAGGATTTTTTCATTCAGCCCGCTGGCACAGCACTTGCTCAAGGTAGGGCCAGCCCATACAGCCTAATTCCGCCTTTTCGGGGAGCTCATGGCTTTTACTGTTTTAGAACAGAGAAGGAGACGACGCATGCTGCGAAGAAAAAATCTAGTGCTACTGCTGATGTTATTGGTCGGGTTGTCACCCGGCCTGGCTTTTGGCCAAGACCCGAGCACCGGTGACATCAAGGTGATGCTCGATACGGTTTGGGTCATGGTGGCCGGCTTCTTGGTCTTCTGGATGAATGCCGGTTTCGCCTTGGTCGAATCGGGACTCGCCCAATCCAAGAACTGCGTCAACATCCTGGCCAAGAACTTCATCGTCTTCGCCATCTCTTCGCTGGCCTATTACGTCATTGGCTGGGGTCTGATGTTCGGCGACGGAACGCCCTACCTTGGGACCCAAGGCCTGTGGCTCTTGGGCGGAGCCGACAATTCACCGGCCACCGGCGACGCCTACCAAGGCGTCTACTCGGCGATCAACTGGACCGGCGTCCCGCTCATGGCCAAGTTCTTCTTCCAGCTGGTCTTCGCCGGAACCGCCGCCACCATCGTCTCGGGAGCGGTCGCCGAGCGCGTCAAATTTCTCTCGTTCATTCTGTTCAGCTTCATCCTGGTCGCGTTTCTCTATCCCATTACCGGTCACTGGATCTGGGGCGGCGGCTGGCTCGCCAAGATGGGCTTCTGGGATTTCGCCGGATCGACCACGGTCCACTCGGTGGGCGGTTGGGCCGCTTTGGCCGGCGTCATCGCCCTCGGGCCGCGGCTCGGCAAATTCGTCGGCGGCAAGATTCATCCGATTCCCGGCCACAACATGACCAGCGCCACCCTCGGCGCCCTCATCCTCTGGCTGGGATGGTTCGGGTTCAACCCCGGATCGACGATGGCCGCCGCGGCCGGCGACATCGCTCGAATCGCCGTCATCACCAACTTTGGCGCGGCGGCCGGCTTGATCTCTTCGACCATCATCGCCTGGGTCGTGCTCGGTAAGCCCGATCTATCGATGATTATCAACGGCTGCCTGGCCGGTTTGGTGGCGGTGACGGCGCCCTGCGCCTATATCAGCGCCGGATCCTCGATCCTGATCGGAGCCATTGGCGGCGTTCTCGTCGTCTTCGCCGTCATTTTCTTCGACAAGATGAAGCTGGACGATCCGGTCGGCGCCCTCTCAGTCCACCTGGTCAACGGCGTTTGGGGAACGATCGCGGTCGGTCTCTTCGCCCAGGATCAATTTACTCCCAATACCACCGGCAACGGGCTCTTCTTCGGCGGCGGCGCCAATCTGCTGGTTACCCAGCTCATTGGCATCGCTGCGGTCGGCGCCTTCACCTTGGTCGCTTCGCTGGTCGTTTGGTACTTGATCAAGGCCATCTTCGGCGTCCGGGTGTCGGAGGAAGAAGAACGCGATGGACTGGATCACGGCGAGCATGGCAACAACGCTTACCCCGATTTCGTGAGCGCCGGAGCCGTCCTGAAGATGTAAGGCTTGGAGGCCGGGACCTCGGGGGTCCCGGCCTTTTCTTGAAACGTGCATTGGCTTGATTGCTTTTCATTCGAGACGGAGTAGTGACCCGGCTCGATTCAAATCCAGAACGTGTGCATCCAAATCCATAAGGAGAGGAACATGAAAATGCGTCTCAAACCCAAAATCGTCGGGGCCCTGATGTCCTTGCTGGTCCTGACAGCCGGAGCGGCCTACGGCCAGACCGAAGCTCCTCCCGCGGAAGCCCCGGCTGCGGCACCCGCGGCAGCAGCCACCGGGTCCGCCAAAAGCGAGCCCAGCCTCGAGCAGCGGATCGCCGACCTCGAAGCTTACGTCAACAACGGCGGCCGGGGATCCGATGCCGCCGACAGCACCGTCACCTCCAAGGTCGGCGGGGCTGGGCCCGGCCACAATGCCTGGATGATGACGTCGGCCGCTTTGGTCCTCTTCATGACCTTGCCGGGCTTGGCTCTCTTCTACGGCGGCTTGGTCCGCAAGAAGAACGTCCTCTCCGTTCTGGCCCAGTGTTTGGGAATCACCGGACTCGTCACCATCCTCTGGTGGGCGGTGGGCTACAGCCTGGTCTTCTCGACCGGCGGACCGATCATCGGCGGTCTCGACTTCGCCTTCCTTAAGGGAATCGATTCCAATCCCAACACCAGCTATTCCTATTGGGTTTCGCAGAACATCTTCTGCATGTACCAGATGATGTTCGCCATCATCACTCCGGCCCTTATCGTCGGCGCCATCGCCGAGCGGATGAAGTTCTCCGCGGTCCTGATGTTCGTGGCCCTGTGGATGTTCGTGATCTACTTCCCGCTGGCCCACATGGTGTGGGGGGCGGACGGTCTCATGAACGGCGTCTGGAACGCCGGCGCCGGGATCAAGGCCATCGACTTCGCCGGCGGAACCGTGGTTCACATGTCCTCCGGCTGGTCGGCGCTGCTGCTTTGCATCATCCTCGGCAAGCGGATCGGCTTCGGCAAAGAGCACATGCCGCCGCACAGCATGGTGCTCTGCATGGTCGGGACCGGCATGCTTTGGGTCGGTTGGTACGGCTTCAACGCCGGTTCGGCGGTCGCCGCCGATGGCGTGGCCGCCAACGCTTTCATGACCACGACGGTCGCGGCCGCGGTCGCCACCTTCGCCTGGGGACTGGCCGAATGGGTCACCCGGGGCAAGCCCAGCATCCTCGGCTTCTGCTCGGGCGCGGTCGCGGGCCTAGTCGTCATCACCCCCGGCGCCGGCTTCGTCGACGTCGGTTCGGCCGTCATCATCGGCATCTTCGCCGGCATCGTGCCCTTCCTCGCCGTCACCAAGCTGAAGCACTGGCTGGGCTACGACGACGCGCTGGACACCTTCGGGGTTCACGCGATCGGTGGAACCATGGGCGCCTTGCTCACCGGCATCTTCGCGACGGCCGACGTCAACGCCAACCTCAACACCAATTTGGCCGATGTCCTCGCCAAGGGTTCGCTCTGGATCGAGCAGCTCAAGGCGATGGGTCTCACCATCGTCATGTCGCTCCTCGGGACCTTGGTCATTGCCTATCTGCTCAAGTTCACCCTGGGACTCCGGCCGACGCCGGAAGTCGAAGTCCAAGGCCTCGACCTGAACGAACATGGCGAAGAGGGATACATCTACTAGATTTGAAGGGTTAAACACCCGGAAAGGACGAAATATGAAAAAAGTGGAAGCCATCATCAAGCCCTTCAAGCTCGACGAAGTCAAAGAGGCCCTCCAGGACGTGGGAGTTCAAGGACTCACCGTCTCCGAGGTCAAAGGCTTCGGCCGCCAGAAGGGCCATACCGAGCTCTACCGCGGCGCCGAGTACGTCGTCGACTTCCTCCCCAAGATCAAATTGGAGGTGGTGGTCGGAGACGCCGATGCCGCCAAGGTGGTCGAAACCATCCAAAATGCCGCCAAGACCGGCAGGATCGGCGACGGCAAGATCTTCCTCACCCAAGTGGACGAGGTGATCCGAATCCGCACCGGCGAAACCGGCCAAAACGCCATCTAGCAAGGCCCGGCTTGGCCGCGCCGCGCAGCAAATTCGCGGAATTTGCGTAGTCTAAAGCCCATTGAATATCTTGACAGCTATCGGGGTGCGCAGTAGCCCACCCCGATAGCCTTTCCAGGTTCATTATTTTTCTAAAGGAGAATCCCCATGGGAATGAGTCCCAAAGACGTAGTCGATCTCGCCAAGAAAAACGGCGCGGTCATGGTCGACCTTAAGTTCATCGATTACCCGGGCGTGTGGCAGCACCTCACGATCCCGATCAGCGAATTCGACGAAGGCTTTTTCGAGCGCGGTCAGGGCTTCGACGGATCCTCGATCCGCGGCTGGCAACCGATCCACGCCTCCGACATGCTGCTCATCGCCGATCCGACCTCCGCGGTGATGGACCCGATCATGGCCCATCCGACCTTGAGCCTGATTTGCAACATCTACGATCCGATCACCCGCGAGCCCTACACCCGCGATCCGCGCTACATCGCCCAAAAGGCCGAGGCTTTCCTCAAGTCCTCGGGCGTCGGCGAGATCGCCTATTTCGGACCCGAAGCCGAATTCTTCATCTTCGACGACGTCCGCTTCAGCCAGACCTCCAACGAGGCCTACTACTCGGTCGACTCGGTCGAAGGCATCTGGAACACCGGCCGCGACGAAGGTCCCAACCTGGGCTACAAGCCGCGCCACAAGGAAGGTTACTTCCCGGCTCCGCCGACCGACAGCTTGATGGACCTTCGCACCGAGATCTGCCTGACTTTGGAAAAGGTCGGCATCCGGGTCGAGGCCCAGCACCATGAAGTCGCCACCGGCGGCCAATGCGAGATCGACATGCGCTTCGACAGCCTCACCAAGATGGCCGACAAGCTCATGTGGTTCAAATACATCATCAAGAACGTCGCGGTGAAGCACGGCCGCACCGTCACCTTCATGCCGAAGCCGCTCTTCGGCGACAACGGCTCCGGCATGCACTGCCACCAGTCGATCTGGAAAGGGGACAACAACCTCTTCGCCGGCGACAAGTATGGCGGTCTCTCCGAGCTGGGCCTCAACTACGTCGGCGGCATCCTGAAGCACGCCCCGGCGACCTGCGCCTTCACCAACCCGACCACCAACAGCTACCGCCGTCTGGTGCCGGGCTTCGAAGCGCCGGTCAACCTGGCCTACTCCAGCCGCAACCGCTCGGCCGCGATCCGCATCCCGATGCTCTCGACCTCGCCGAAGGCCAAGCGCATCGAGTTCCGCACTCCCGATCCGTCCTGCAACGCCTACCTGGCCTTCGCCGCCATGCTGATGGCCGGCTTGGACGGCGTGGAGAAGAAGCTCGATCCGGGTCAACCGCTCAACAAGAACATCTACGCCTTGACCCCCGAAGAGCTGAAGGACATCCCCAGCGTTCCGGGCTCGCTCGAGGAATCGATCAACAACCTGAAGAAGGACCATGCCTTCCTCAAGAAAGGCGACGTCTTCACCCAAGACGCCCTCGACATGTGGATCGAGTACAAGACCGACAACGAGATCAACCCGGTCAAGCTGCGGCCGGTGCCTTACGAGTTCGCGCTGTACTACGACATCTAGTCGCGCGGCTTATCTCCTTTCGAAACCCCGTCCGGGCTCCGGGCGGGGTTTTTTCTTTGGGGCGGCGGCCTTAAATCCCCTTGCCATACGGTCACCCCCCTTTGAAAAAGGGGGGAGGGGGGATTTTACCGCCTTGGCAAAGTCCGCCAAAGCCCCTTGCCAAAAAAGAACGATCGTTCTAATCTCAGCCCATGAGCAAGGGACAAGCGACAAGACAAAGCATCCTGGAGCACGCAACCAGCCTGGCCAGCCGGATCGGGCTGGAGGCTCTCAGCATCGGCAAATTGGCCGAGGCCTTGAACCTCTCCAAGAGCGGCCTCTTCGCCCATTTCCGCTCCAAGGAGGCCCTGCAGATCCAAGTGATGGAGCATGCCGCCGAGCGCTTCGTCGAGACGGTGATCAAGCCGGCTTTGAAGGCGCCGCGGGGGATTCCCCGGATCCAGGCCATCTTCGAGCGCTGGCGGAAGTGGCCGGAGGCCAACAGCATGGACGGCGGCTGCCTCTTCGTGGCCGCTGCCACCGAGCTCGACGACCGCCCGGGCCCGGCCCGGGATTACCTGGTTCAGCAGCAAAAGGATTGGCAGGAAACCCTGGCGACGATCGCCCGAACCGCCATTTCCGAAGGTCATTTCAGCGACGACGTCGATCCCGAGCAATTCGCCTTCGAGCTCTACGGGATTATGCTCGCCTATCATTTCAGCAGCCGGCTGGGGATCGATCCCGCAGCCGACCAAAAGGCCGAGCGGGCCTTCAAGGCCCTGCTTGCCAAATCGCAAATTCACTGAGGAAGGTAGGAAGTCAAAGGAGGCCTTTATGCGCTCAAAAAATAGCACGAACGTTCGATTGACGAATGCCTTTTACAAGGCCGGTTTTCGGGTCTTTGGAACTTTGCTGCCGCCGCTGGCGGCGGCTCGGGCCGAAAAAATATTCCGCACTCCTCCCTTCCATCCGGTCTCGGAAGAGGAAAGCCGGGTCTTGGCCCGGGCCAAGAAATTCCGGATTCCCACTCAAGATGAGGTCTTGGCGGTCTACCTTTGGGGCCAGGGCCATGGGCCGATCGTCCTGCTGGTCCACGGCTGGGGCGGCAGCGCCGGTCAGTTTCATCCCTTGATCGATCCCTTGCTGGAGGCCGGTTTTTCGGTGCTGGCCTTCGATGCTCCGGCCCATGGCGAGTCCACCGGCGAGCTCAGCTCCTTGGTTCAGTTCGCCGAAGCGGTGAAGAAAGTGGCGGCTTGGGCCGGCTCGATCCACGGCATCCTCACCCACTCGATGGGCGGAGCCGCGGCCTCGATGGCCTTGGCCGACGGCCTCGCAGTGGAGCGGGCGGTCTTCATCGCCCCGCCGGCCGACGCCAAGGTCTGGTTCGATCAATTCTCGGAGCGGCTCGGCTTCTCCAAGGAATTGGAGGAGCGGACTCGTCAGCGGATGGAGGCGAAGCTCCATTTCGATTTCTCGCAGCTCAACGCCGACGCCATCGGGCCGCGGATCGCGGCGCCGATCCTGATCGTCCACGACCGTGAGGATAAAGAAGTCTCTTGGCATGACGCCCTGCGTGTCGCCAAGGCCTCGCCCCATGTCCAGCTGATCAGCACTCAGGGCTTGGGCCATCGCCGCATCCTCAAAAGCTCGGCGGTGATTCGGGCGGCGCTGGAGTTCCTCCAGGGCAAGGACGAGATCGAGGCCCTCTCAGCCCACCCGCTGAGCTGCGAAGGCTGCGGGACCGCGCTGAAAGAAGAGGACGGCCGTTACTGCGAGGAGTGCGAGCTCGACTTCGAGCTGGCCCATCCGGCCGCCCGGTGGGCCCATTCCTGAAAGGCGGGGCCGAAGCCCCTTGCTACTATCCGGCGGCCACCGTATAGAAATGGCCCATGGCCAAGCTCGCGACGCTTTTCGAATGCCAGCAATGCGGCTACCAGTCGCCGAAGTGGCTCGGCCGCTGCTCCGATTGCGGCGCTTGGAATTCTTTCGTCGAAGGAGTCGCCAGCGCGTCAAAGCCCGCGTCAAATTCCGGCGCCCAGTTTTATTCGCTGCAATCCAAGCTGGCTCCGCTCGAGGAGATCGGCACCCAGGCTCCGCCCCGGATCCTCACTCGCTTGAGCGAGCTCGACCGCCTCCTCGGCGGCGGCGTGGTGCCGGGCTCGGTGATCCTGCTGGGCGGCGATCCCGGCATCGGCAAATCGACCTTGGTCTTGCAAATTCTCTCCCAGCTCAGTCAGGGCGGCGCCAAAGCTGCTTACTTGAGCGGCGAGGAATCGGCCGACCAGATCAAGCTGAGGGCCGACCGTCTCGGCGTGAAGTCCAAAAATCTCTACGTGATGACCGAGAACGACCTTTCCCGGGCTCTGCCCCAGATCGAGGCCTTGAAGCCCGAGCTCTTGGTCGTCGACTCGATCCAGACCGTCTACTTGCCGGAGCTGGGCTCGGCGCCGGGCTCGGTGACTCAGGTCCGGGAATGTGCCGGCAAGCTGCTTTACCTCGCTAAATCCAAGGGCCTGCCGGTCCTGCTGGTCGGCCACGTCACCAAGGAGGGCTCGCTGGCCGGCCCCAAGATCTTGGAGCACATGGTCGACACGGTCCTCTACTTCGAGGGCGAGCGGGGCCAGGCTTACCGGCTGCTGCGCACTTTCAAGAACCGCTTCGGCTCGGTGAGCGAGCTGGCCGTCTACGAGATGCGCTCCCAGGGCCTGAAGGAAGTGACCAACCCCTCCGAGCTCTTCCTCTCGGAAAATCCGGAATTGGCGCCGGGCTCGGTGGTGGTAAGCAGCCTCCAAGGGACCCGACCGCTCTTGGCCGAGCTCCAGGCCCTGGTGACGCCGACCTCGCTGGGCATGCCGCGGCGGGTGACGGTGGGGGTCGATGCCCAAAGGGTGGCTCTCTTGGTCGCGGTCTTGGAAAAGATCGTCGGCCTTCATCTCGGCGGTCAGGACATCTTCCTCAACGTGGTCGGCGGGCTCGACGTCGACGAGCCGGGCGTGGATTTGGGCGTTTTGCTGGCGGTGGCCTCGAGCTTTCAGGGCCGGGCCCTGGCCGAGCGGACCTTGGTCCTGGGCGAGGTCGGCTTGAACGGCGAAGTCCGGGCGGTGACCGGCGAGACCCTGCGCTTGGAAGAGGCGAGCCGGCTCGGCTTCAAGCGGGTGATTTTGCCGAAGAAGGGCAGCAAAGAAAAGGTCCCGGCCGGCCTCGAGCTGGTCCGGGTCGCCAACGTCGGGGCGGCTTTGGATTTGTTTTGATTCGTCATTCTGAGTGGGGGCCCCGGTTGAGCGCCGCAGGTTCAAGTGAAACCGGGGGAAGAATCTGCGGCCGCCTTGGCCGGTTTGAGATTCCTCGGCCCCTTCGGGTCCTCAGAATGACATTCCCTTTAAGATTGGTTAGGATAAGCAAATGGGACTGGGCGATTTGTTTAGGCGCCTGAGCAAGGGTGCGGGAAGCGAGCCAAAGGCCCCCGCCGGCACCGGTCGGCCCGGGCGCACCAAGGGCGGAAAGGTCCTGCCGCCGATCCCCACCTATCTCAAGAAGGATAAATTCCTGCGCGACGCCGAAGCCGCGGCCGCGGCGGTCCTGCCGCCGGAGGAGGTCGACAACGAGGTCGCCGAAACCAGCTCCTTCAAGAAGCCGGGCGCTTGGCTGAAAAGCCGGCTCGGCGGGGTCAGCGACTCTAAGGCCCCGAAAAATATAGAAAAAACAACGAAAGCCCTGCGCCGGACCGGCAATTTCAACGATGAGGAAATCGCCACCTTCCTTTCCGGCCTGCTCGATGTCGCCGGGGTGGAGGAGGAAAACCCTAGCCCGGGTCCGCCGCCCAGCGGCAGCTAGGCCGGCGGCCGAGAATCGCCTTGCCACGGCGAATCAGCTTCTGTTAAGCCCGACTGCAAGGCTGGACTTGCTCCAGCCGCGCAGCAAAGTCGTAGACTTTGCGAAGTATAATAGTTTTTTGGAGTATTTATGAAAGAAGGCATCCACCCTGAATACAAAGCCGTGAAGATTGCCTGCAGCTGCGGACACATCATCGACACCATGTCGACCAGCGACAACATCACCGTCGAAATCTGCTCGAGCTGCCATCCCTTCTTCACCGGCAAGCAGAAGATCGTCGATACCGCCCGCCGGATCGACCGCTTCAAGAAGAAGTACGAAAACTTCCAGAAGCAATAGCGGCCTTGTGCTAAATTTTTTTGACCCATCTCGGCATTCCGGGGTGGGTTTTTTTCTGTCATTCCGAGGACCCGAAGGGGCCGAGGAATCCACTACGAGACTCCGCAGCGGATTCCTCGCTTCGCTCGGAATGACAAGGCAGTGTTAAGAATGTTTGGTCAACTCGAAGAAGTCGTGAATCGCTACCATGAGCTGGCGAGGCAGCTCGGCGATCCCAATGTGACCTCGGACAGCAAGCGCTTCCAGCAGATCGCCAAGGAGCATGCGGGGCTGCGCGAGCTGGTCGAGACCTACGAGACTTACCGCAAGACCCAGAACGATCTTCAAGGCAACAAGGAGCTCTTGAACGAATCCGACGAGGACCTCCGCCAGATGGCCAAGGAGGAGATCCCGCGGCTCGAGAAGGAAGTCGCCGAGTTGGAGGACAAGCTCAAGATCCTGCTCCTGCCCAAGGATCCCAACGACGAAAAGAACATCTTCCTCGAGATGCGGGCCGGCACCGGCGGCGACGAGGCCGCGCTCTTCGTGGCCGACCTCTTCCGGATGTACAGCCGCTACGCCGAAACCCGCGGCTGGAAGGTCGAGATCATGGACAGCAATTCCACCGGGATCGGCGGCTACAAGGAAATGATCGCCCAGATCTCGGGCGAGATGGTCTACAGCGATTTGAAATACGAAGGCGGGGTCCATCGGGTGCAACGGGTGCCCAAGACCGAGACCCAAGGCCGGATCCACACTTCCACCGTCACGGTGGCGGTCCTGCCCGAGGCCGACGACGTCGAGATCAAGATCCAGGAGAAGGACCTCAAGATCGACGTGATGCGGGCCAGCGGCCCCGGCGGCCAGAGCGTCAACACCACCGACTCGGCGGTGCGCCTCACCTATATCCCGACCGGTGAGGTCGTGATCTGCCGCGACGAGAAGAGCCAGCATAAGAACCGGGCCAAGGCTCTCAAGATCCTTCAGGCCCGGCTGCTCGAAGCCGAGCGGGCCAAACAGGATGCCGAGATCTCGAGCCAAAGAAAGAGCATGGTCGGCTCGGGCGAGCGCAGCGAAAAAATTCGGACCTATAATTTCCCGCAGAACCGTTTGACCGATCACCGGATCGGCCTCACCGTCCACAACCTCGACATGGTGATGGAAGGGCAGATCGGGCCCATCGTCGAAGCGCTCCGCGCCCACTACCAGGCGGAGGCGCTGAAGGGAACCGCTTCCTAGGTCCGTGGGGGAAAATCGGTTGTTTTTCGCGGCCGAAACCCCTATAGGCCCTTCATTCATCACCGGAGTTTTTATGGCAGTCCCAGGTCACCAGGCTTTCGCGATCGGAAAATACCTCTTCAAGCAGCGGCTCAAAGGGAAGAAACGCTATCCCTTGAACCTCATGCTCGAGCCGCTCTTCCGCTGCAACTTGGCTTGCCCCGGCTGCGGCAAGATTCAATTTCCCGACGAGATTTTGAAGAAGAACCTTTCGGTCGAGCAGGCCCTCAACGCGGCCGAGGAATGCGGCGCCCCGATGGTGACCATCCCCGGCGGCGAGCCGCTGATCCATCCCCAGATCGACCAGATCGTCGACGGCCTGCTCAAGCAGAAGCGCTACGTCATCCTCTGCACCAACGCTCTCTTGCTGGAGCGTCATCTGCATAAATTCAAGCCCGACAAGCGCTTCACCTTCAGCGTTCACATGGACGGCTACCGCGAGCACCACGACCATTGCGTCGACCGCGAGGGGACTTACGACATCGCGGTCAAGGCCATCCAAGCCGCGATTGCCAAGGGTTTCCGCGTCATCACCAACACCACGGTCTTCGAGGGCCACTCGATCGACACCCTGATCAAGCTCTTCGATCACATGATGGAATTGGGGGTGGAGGGGCTCACGATCTCGCCGGGCTTCAGCTACGAGAAGGCGCCGGACCAGGAGCATTTCCTCTCCAAGCGCCGGACTCAGGCCTTCTTCAAGGAGCTGCTCGACTACAAGCGCGAGCATAAGAAAAAGTGGGATTTCAACAATAGCCCCTTCTTCATGGAATTCCTCGAAGGCAAGCGCGACTACGAATGCACGCCCTGGGGCATGCCGACCTACAACGTCTTCGGTTGGCAGAAGCCCTGTTATCTCCTGACCAACGAGGGCTACGCCAAAACTTTCCGCGAATATATGGAAGAGACCGACTGGTCGGCCTATGGGACCAAGAGCGGCAACTCCAAATGCACCGATTGCGCCACTCACTGCGGCTATGAGCCGACGGCAGTGAGCGATGGAATGTCCAGCCTCGGTAAAATGCTCGAAATCGGGCGAGCGACAATCGCCAGCAGCCGATAATTTCTTCAAAAATTTTCCGCCCTAATTCTGGGGGTTTAGCCAGGGAAATGCACTAAGCAAGGCCCATGCCCTTGCCTGTCCGACCAATTATTCTGTACAACATCTGTAGACAAGGCGAACAAGGTTATCGGGTAAGGTAGATTTTACCTCCTTGGGCAGAGGTCCTGGCCAGGCCAGGCTTGGCCAGGATCTCAATTTTAGGAATTTTGGTATCCCCTCCACTGTCATTAAGGGCGGGTAGTTCGTAAGGGCTCCCGCCCTTGATGCATTCGGCTCCTAATCGTCGGAGCCTTTCTTGCCGGAAGGATCTTCGATGGCTTCGCCCCGCAGGGCCCGCGAAACGCGGTCGGCCAGTCCGCCGGGCCGTGGAGCCGAGGGGGCGGTGGGGCGAATGGCGGTCACGAGCGGCTCGGGCCGCGCCGGCGCGACCGAGATGTTTCGGGGCGCCACGCCGGAAGTCGGGGTCGGGGTAGGCTCGGCCCCGGGCATCTCGGTGAAAATGCCGATGCCCAAAGTTTCGCCGTTGAAGTCGTGCTTGATGCCGGCGCCGATCACCGTGTGAAGAGTGCCGTCGGCCGCCCGCCACGGGATCGGTGAGGGTTGGAATTCACCCGATCCCAATCCCATCATGCTGATCCGCGACATGATGAAGCGGACGCTGTTGTCGCCGAACAATTCCATCATCGGTCTTCCGACGATCTCGGCCCGGGTATAGCCGAATCTTTCGAGGAAGGCCCGGTTGCAAGTGACCCCGATCGCGACCTGCTTGAGATTGGCCCGGAGGACGCTGGATAGAAAATTCATCCGGGCCACGATGATCGGATGGCTCTGTTGCTCCATCCAGTTTTCGAGGATCCGCATCACTTGGGCCGACTGGGCGTTCTTGGGAATCGCCAGCTGGCGAGCCTCGCGGATGATCCGCAGGCCGGTGTCGGGGTACTTATTTCCGCCCAAGGGGGCATCATCGGACATCGACATCCGGACCGGTTCGATTCGGGCCGGCCCTTCGTAAGCCCGTGGTCCGGGGAAACGCGCGCTGGGCAGGGCCTCGGGGCCCATCGCCAGGGCCGGCGTCAGCAGAGGAGGAAGCCCCAAATCGAAGCCTGAACCGGGCCGGGAATTTTGCGAGACCTGGGCGCGTTGTGCGGCCAGCTGAGACTCCCAGGCGGCGAAGCGCGGGCCCAAGGCGCGTTGTGCGACCGAGCCCATGATGTTGAAATGCAGCCAACGGCTCAAGGCGCCGGCCAAATCCATGCTCTCTTGAGTCAAGCCGGCCCGCTGCTCGAGGCCATGGGCCAGGTAGATGCCGCCCAAGAGGCCGGCTTGGTGAGCCAGGCTTTGGCCGTAGACCGAGCGGAGACCGCTGGCCCGATAGAGGCCTTGGCTCAAAGCTCCGGTGCCGCGCAGGCTGCCCATCAGAAGGAAGGCCGAAGCGAGCTCATCCGACAAGTTTCCGGTGGGGAGGCCGGCCGCGGCCCGCAGCCCATGGTGGCTCAGGGCGAAGGTCGGGGCCTCCAGCAAGAGTCCGGCTGTGCCGGCGGCCAAGCGGCTTCCGGCGCCGCCGAGCCAAGCCCGCGCTGCCGGGTTGGCGGTCAGCCGGCTCAAGGCCGCCAACTGGGTGACCCGAAAAGCGGCAATGCCGGCGCCCATTGCGGCCATCGAGAGCAGGCCCGACTCCGAGGAAAGCTCCTGTGAAAGCCGGCGGGTGAAAATTTCGGCGCGGGCGCCGAGCCCGCCGTTGCCGGCATAGGCTGCCAGCTGCTCACGGGCCCGGGGGGCGGCGCTGCCACCTTGCTCGGCCACCGCTTGAAAGGTGGCCTGGGCCAAGGCTTCGCGGCCGTGGCCTTCTTGGCGGCGGGCGAAAGAATACAGGGCTTCGGAGAAAAGCTCGGGATCGCGCTCGCCGGCGAAGGACCTCAGCTCGGCGACGAGCGAGGCATTGCCGCCGTGCAAATCTTGACGAGCCAATAGCGAGTCGATGATTGGATTCGAGGGTTGGGAAAGGACGTTGTCACGTCCGGGTAATAGAGCGCCTACAGTAAACGACACATTGACCGCCTCCGTACGGTGGCTCCTTACCCTTAGCCAGGAAAAATCGGTTTGCCCCCCTTCTCGACGCTCCTGGCTTTAAGTTGCGAAATTCCTCTTTTTTAGGAAAAAGTCAATGTTTCAGAAAACAGGACTAGCGGGTTTCAAGGACCTTGACCCGGACGCTCCGCCCATCCCCCAGCGATTGGGGGTTGGAGTAGCGGGGGCTGGTCTCATGCCAGCGGGCCAAGCCGTAGATGGCGTGGTGCAGGCCTTTGAGCCAGGCCTGCAGGCCCTCCCGGTCCGAGGCCTTGGCCAAGAGGGCCAGCTCGGTCCGTTCCATTTCGACGACTCGGGCATTGTGCATCGCGACCGCCCAGTGGAAGGCGTCCTCCTCCGGCACCTTGAACTCGGCTGCCAGGCAGGAAACGATGTTGCTCCAGCGAATGCTCCGGTCCTTGTTGAAACTGTACACATCGTTGAAGATGGCGACGATCTCGGCGGTCAGGCGCCAGATGGTTCTCATCTCGGTGCTTTCGTACAGAGTTTGGGGAAGCTCCCAATCGATGGCGTATTCGACGAAGTCGATGAGCGGGATCATCCCGATGCCGATGGTCCGGCAGCGCAGGTGCTCGGCGGCCTTGGGATAGGAGCCCTCTTCCCGGAGCCGGCTGGCGGCGAGGAATTCCTCGGCCACCGAGGCCTGCCATTCGCCGTAGAGTCGGGCATGGCGTTCCATCCAGACCGGGCTCATGACCTGGCCATAGCTTTGGCCCAATTCCCACCAGCCCCGATAGTGGGGGCTGCTCCGGCGCAGCGCGGGGGTTTGGCCGCCGACCGCGGCTTGGATCTCCCGGCTCAGGCCATCGTCCTGTTCCTCGATGGCATCGTCGTAGAAGATCCAAAGGCTCAAAAATCGCATGACGATCTCGAGCCGTTCCTCGGAGCACTCGGAAAAAGGCCAACCGGCATAGGTGGAGGCCTTCATCTTCCGCAGCTTTTCTTCCTGCTCCTCGTTATGGACGACGCCGATCTCGCGCAGCCAAGCCGAGGTTCGATCCTCTAGTTTTTGGGAGGCCGGATGAGGCAGGGTTTTCCATGAAGCTGGAAAAACCAAGGAAACGTGAATTTCGGATGTGGCTGGTTTGAGGCGCAGCGGGCGCAGCGCCGAAGCGTGAAGGTTCAACCCTTCCATGAGACCCCTCCCTGTATGTCTCCCGGAACCCTGAGTACACTAAAGTGTACTAATAGAAATGCTACGCATTCGATGCTGATTTGGCGACAAAAAAATGTACTGATTAAAGCGGGCTAGGAAATTTTGAGGTCTAGCGACCACAAATCTTCGGCGACATGCGAGTTTTGGAAGGTTGACTGGGCCTCTTCCAAGAGGAGTTCAGACCTCAGGTAGCGCGAACTGAGGTGAGTGAGCACCAGTTTTTTGGCGCCGGCTTCTTGGGCCATACGAGCGGCGTCGGCAGCGGTGGAGTGTCCCCACCTCGTCGCCTCGGATTGGAGGTCTTGACCGAAGGTCGCTTCATGGACCAGACAGTCGACTCCTTGAGCCAGTTCGAGCACCGTCTCGCAAGGCTGAGTATCCAAGCAATAGGCGAATTGACGACCGGGGCGGCGAGGCCCCACCACTTCCTCCGGTTGAATCCTCCGCCCGTCGGGGAGCTGAATGCTTCGACCTTGCACCAAGTCGCCGCGGAGGGGTCCGGCCGGGATGCCCAAGGCTTCGGCCTTGACCTCATCGAAGTGACCGGGGCGGGGTTTTTCCGAAAAGCGAAAACCCCAACAGGGGATGACATGCTTGAGGGGGGCCGTGAAGATTTCATAGTCGGAGGTTTCGAGGATGCGGCCGGCGCTTTCGATCTCGGTCAGCTCGACCGGGAACCGGAGCCAGAGACTTTGGTTCTCCTGGAGGGTCTGAAGATAGGCCTTGAGGCCGACCGGCCCGAAGAGCTTCAGGGGGTCTTCCCGTTCGGCCAAGCTCATCGTTCCAAGTAGGCCGGGAAGTCCGTACAGATGGTCGCCATGGAGGTGGCCGATGAAGATCGTGCTCAGTCGTCCCCAATGGAGGGGGGAGCGCATCAACTGGAGCTGGGTTCCTTCGCCGCAGTCGAAAAGCAGGACCTCGCCCTCATACTCCAAGGCGGTCGCGGAGGCGAAGCGCTGCAAGGTCGGCCGTCCGGCGCCGGTGCCAAGGGTCAGGATCCGCATCTAGCCGACCACCCATTGTTGGAGAAAATCTTCGACGATGGGCCGGGCTCCGCTGAGTAGGGATTGGCCGTCGCCGACCAAAAGAGTGTCAAAATCGAGCCCCCGGAGAACTAAAAGTCCCATTTTGAAACGTTTTGGGTCGCGGAACTTCTCATCGGGCAAAAGGCTGAGGCTGCCGGGCGGCTTGCCGATCAAGGCGTCGCCCACGATCAGCACCCCGTTTTTCTTCCAGAAGAAGGCGCACTCGCCCGGCGTCTTGGCGTCGGGAATGCGGACCACCTCGAGCTCGTCTTCGAGCAGCTCACCGTCGGAAAAGGTCCCGTCCACCGGGATTTCCATCAAGGGCGCATCGTCTTCGTGAATATAAAGGGGACAATGGAAGTGAGCTCGGAGGACGGCGGAGTTCCGGGTGTGATGTTTATTGCTCAAATAGATACGATGAGGCCGGCCCATAGCCTGAATCTCCTGCCGGTCTTCCTCGGAGAGCGCGGGCGGATCGATCAAGACCGCCTTCCTTCCGGTGTGGAGATAGACCCCGTTGAAATCGAGCTGCTTCTCCTCGTTGAATTGGCTCCAAGTGTAGAGCCCCTCGCGGATTTTTTTCATAGTCTCCTCGTTCAGGCGCCATTCTCGCTGAAACATTTGGCGAGGTCCAGTTTAGGGAGTAAAAGAGCCGCTTGAGAGGTATTCATGAACACCAACCTTCCTCCCAATCTCAAAATAATTTCCCTGGCCCTCTTGGCGAGCACGGTTTTGTACATTGTCATTGCCTTCGTCCTGGCCTCGGCCCAGGGCTGGGCTTGGACTTGGGCCCTGTTCAATCCAACGCTACTCATCGTGCTTGGGGTGCTGGCTTTCGCTCTGGCCGGGGCTTCGCTGCTCTTAGCCAAGCTGCCGCTGCTGCCGCGCTTGGCATTGGCCGAAGCGGTGGCCATCCTGGGGCTGGTGGCGGCCTTCCTGACCCGTTCCCCGCTTTGGGTCCTGCCCTTCGTCGGCTTGAGCCTCCTGCTGCAGGTTTTTTTGAGTCCATTCCTGGTCCGGTCCGAGACGTCGGTCGGTTCTCACATCAGATAGCGGATAAAAAGCGTTGCCAGACCGAGGAAGCAAAAGAAGCCAGTCACATCGGTAAAGGTAGTGACGATGACGCCCGAGGCCAGGGCCGGGTCGACCTTGGCCCATTTGAGCAGCAGCGGGATGGAGGTTCCGGCCAGGGCGGCCATGAACATATTCGAGATCATCGCCAGGCCCAGTACCAATCCGAGCATCGGATTGCCCTGATAGAGATAAGCCAGGGTGGCCATGAGGGCTCCCAGGATGATTCCATTGCAGATCCCGGCCACCAGCTCCTTCAACAAAACCCTTTTGGCATTGGAGAAAGTCAGCTCGCCCAAGGCCAGACCCCGGGTGATGACGGTGAGCGACTGGGTGCCGGCATTGCCGCCCATCCCGGCGACGATCGGCATGAAGACGGCCAAGGCCACCACCTTTTGAATCGTTCCCTGGAAGAGGCCGACCACGGTGGCGGCGACGATGGCGGTGATGGCGTTGAAGCTGAGCCAAGGCAGGCGGAGCCGAATCGAGCGCCAGGGCGAATCGTTGACGTGCTCCTCCTTGTCGACGCCGGCCAGCCGGTAAATGTCCTCGCTGGCCTCCTCTTGGATGACGTCGACGATGTCGTCGACCAGGATCCGGCCGAGCAGCTTGCCCTGCTGGTCGACGACCGGCAGGCTGATGAAGTCATATTTGCGAAACAGCTCAGCGACCTGCTCCTGGTCCATGTCGACCATGGCGGTGATCACGTCCTTGACCATGACCTCGGAGACTTTTTGCTCGGGTCGGCCCAAAATCAGGGCCCGCAGCGGGACGATCCCGATCAGGAGATCATGCTCGTTGACCACGTAGACGTTGATGATGTCGTCGAACTTGCCGGTCTTCTCCCGGATCAGCCGGACGGTTTCCCCCAGGTTGTCCCCGGCCTGGACTTTGACCAGCTCGGTCTGCATCAGACCGCCGGCCGAGTCCGGCGGATAGCTCAAGAGCTGGCGGACCGGCTCGGCCTCGTCGGGCGGCAGGGCGTCGAGGATCTCCTCGGCCTCCTCCTTGGGCAGCTCCTCGAGGATGTCGGTCATGTCGTCGCTGTCCATGTGGAGGACGATCTTGGTGAGGGTCTCCTCGGGGATGGACTCGATGACCTCGGGCTTGTGATATTCCTCGACCAGCGAGAGGACCTCGGCGGCCAGCTCTTCGGAAAGCAGGCCCATGATCCGGGTCCGGTCCTCTTCCTTGAGCCGCTCGACGATGTCGGCGATGTCGGCCGGATGGAGCTCGACCAGGACTTGGCGAACCTCCTCGTCGGTCGATTGGTGAAGGAAGTCTTCGAACTCGGAGAATTCCTTCTCGATCAGAGTCAGAAAAAAAGAACGGGGGATCATCGGCTCGAGAAATAGTCAAAGGCTGGGGCAATGACAACCGAATAGCATCAAGCCAGCAGCGCCAGCGCGTGATAGGCATGGAGCAGGGGAAAGGGATAGGCGCGCCTTTGCTCTTCGCTCAGGATCGCCTCGATTCGGGGGTCGAAGAAGAGCTGCATCAATTCGGCCAAGGTTTGAGCGGCCTTGCTCAGCTCCGAGCTTTCGGAACCAGTCCAGCGGTCGCGGAGCGCGCCTTGGGGATGGAAGCAAAGCTCGAGGAGATGCCCCAAAACCAGCAGCTGGCTGAGGGCGATCTCCAAGACTCGGTCGCGATAGTCTCGGCTCGGCCAATCGGGATTGCTCAGTAGGATTTGGCTGTCGGCCAGCGATTGCCGCAGCCGCTGGCCGACATGGGCTTTCAGCTCCGAGAAATAGCCGGGGAAGAGCCCTCCCTGCCTCCGGCAGAGCTTATTCATCGCCTCCAGAAAGTGAAGGCCGGTTTCGGTGAAGGGCGTTCGTCCGGGCTGCCAGAGCTCTCGGCTTTCGAAATCCTGGAAATAGACGGCCCAATGTTGGCGGGCGACCTCGGCAAGCGGAGTCGCTTGACCCTGCCAGCGCCCGGCTTCATCCAGGTAGGTGGAAAGGAACTGCAGGGTCCAGCTCGGCTCGGGCGCCGGGCTCCGGTCGCCCCAGTCCTCCACCGGGCTTTCCAGGATGGGTTTGACGAAATCCGAGGATTGGAAGGACCGAGAGCCGCTCTCCCAAACGCCCGGCGAATTCGCCGAAAGAGCCAAGGCGCAGAGAAACTTGTGGCGATGGGCCTCCGGCGTCTCGGGGCTGGCCGGAAAGCGGGGCCGGCCTTGAGCGTCGAAGCGGACATAGGCCAGCAGCGGCTCGGCCCATTCGGGGCGGTAACCGAAGGCGTTGATCTGATGGAGGCGGAGTGAATGGTAAATCGGTGCCGGCAGCTCCGAATGGCTTTGGTCGCCATCCCGGAAGGCGGCTTCGACTTGGGCGGTGATGGAAGGTTTTACGGGGATCAGGGGTGCTGGCGCCGAATGGCATCGCGCATTTCCCGAGGATCGGTCACGCGATGCATCTGGATGTAGCAGCCGACCGGGACCCGTTGTTGGCTGCTGCGTTCGATCAGCTCCTGGATTTGGACTTCGCGAAGCTCGACCGTCCGATATTGGTCGGTTTGAGCCGGAGCCTGAGGTGCCGGCGCGGCCTCGGAGTTGGAGCTAAAATATTCGACGGCCGACTGATAAAGCTCGGAGAGATAATTGCTGATATTGCTGAGGAAATCCATGGCCACCCTCCCTGAGAATAGGTTGACGCCCCAAGGGATTATCGTGGGCCCCGGTGAAAGGTTTCTATTTTAGCGGGCTTATTTTTTCATCCGGAGCTTGATGCTCTGGGCGTGGCCGGTGAGGCCCTCCATCTCGGCCAAGCGGACAATGGCCTCGCCGTATTTGTTGAGGGCCTTGGCGTCGAAGCTGATCACGCTGCTGGTCTTGAGAAAGTCGTAAACTCCGAGCGGCGAGCTGAAACGGGCGCTGCCGGCGGTGGGCAGGACGTGGCTGGGACCGGCCAGGTAGTCGCCGCAGGCCTCGGGCGTGTGGTAGCCGAGGAAGACGGCACCGGCGTTCTTGACCTGGGGCAGGGCGGCCTTGGGTTCCTTGATCGCCAGCTGGAGATGCTCGGGCGCGATTTCGTTGGCTAGGTCGGTGGCCTCGCTCAAATTCTTGGCGACGATGATGAAGGCTTTGTTCTTGATCGAAGCCTCGGCGATCTTGCGCCGGTCCAGCGAGCGGAGCTGGCGCCGGATCTCGCCTTCGACCCGGTGGGCGTAGTTCGAGTTGAAGGTGATGAGGATGGCGGAGGCGTGCTCGTCATGCTCGGCTTGGCTCAGGAGGTCGGCCGCGATCCAGGCGGGCTCGGCATCTTCGTCGGCGATGATCAGGACCTCGGAAGGTCCGGCGATCATGTCGATGTCGACCAAGCCGTAAACCTGACGCTTGGCCTGGGCGACGTAAGCGTTGCCCGGACCGACGATCTTATCCACCCTCTTGATGAAGCCGGTGCCGTAGGCCATGGCGCCGATGGCTTGGGCCCCCCCCACCTTAAAAACCGTATCGACTCCGGCCAGATCGGCCGCGACCAGGACCGAAGGGGCGCAATTGCCGTCGACGAAAGGGGTGGTCATAATGACGGTTTCGACCCCGGCGACCTTGGCTGGGATGGCGTTCATCAGGACCGAGCTGGGATAGGCGGCCTTGCCGCCGGGGACATAGACACCAACCCGCTGCAGGGGCAGAACCCGTTGCCCGGCCGTGATGCCCTCGCTAGTCGATTCAAAAGGGGCATACTTTTGCTTTTCATGAAACGTTTTGATGCGTTGGGCGGCTAATTCCAGGGCTTCGAGGTCGGGTTTGGCCACGGCCTTATAGGCCTTTTTGATGTCGGTCTTGGGGACGGCGAACTTGGCCGGGTCGACGTCGAAGCGATCGAACTTTTGGGTGTATTTCTGGACCGCTTTGTCCCCTCGAAGCTTGATCTCCTCGAGGATGGAATCGACCTCGCGCTCGACCTCGCGGCTCAGCTCTTCGCCCCTTTTCAGGATCTTTTCGAACTCATAGCGGAAATTGCGGTCGGAGGAACGAAGCGTCTTCATAATCAGCCGGTGAAATATAGCGAGCGAGGGCCCAATCGGAAAGACAAATTAGGGGATTTCTTGCTCTTTCTTAACCCCCCTTTGAAAAAGGGGGGGCAGGGGGGATTTAAAGCGCTGATTTATAAACTTAAGCTTGGTTTTTTGCCCAATCCGTCAAATCTCCCCAATCCCCCCTTTTTCAAAGGGGGGTTGCATTAATACTTAATCTTGACCCGCTTGACATGGGCCCCTAGCTTTCGGAATTTCTTTTCGATTTTTTCGTAGCCGCGGTCGATGTGGTAGACCCGGGAGATCTCGGTGATGCCCTCGGCGGCCAGGCCGGCAATGACCAGGGAGGCGCTGGCCCGAAGGTCGGTGGCCATGATCGGAGCCCCTGAAAGGTTCTTGACCCCCCGAATCACGGCCGAATTACCCTCCAGCTTGATCTCGGCTCCCATCCGGACCAGCTCCCCGACGTGCATGAAGCGGTTTTCGAAGATGTTTTCCCGGATCACGCTGGAGCCTTCCGAGATAGTCATCAGGGCCATCATCTGGGCCTGGAGGTCGGTGGCGAAACCGGGATAGGGGGCGGTCGAGATGTCGACCGGCTTCAATTTCTTGGGGGCGGTGATCTGCAGGCCTTCGCGCCGAGTCTCAACCTT
Organism: bacterium; assembly: GCA_035281585.1. NCBI lineage: Bacteria > bacterium. Next base: position 59,768 of record DATEDP010000069.1, on the reverse strand, counting down.
GGCGCCGACCTCCTGGAGCTTGAGGACGAGGGCATCGACCAAGGCCGTATCGATGCCTTGAATCAGGATCTGGCTCCCCGGCAGGCAGCCGGCGATGAGGAAGGTCCCGGCCTCGATGCGGTCGGGCATCACCTCGTATTCTCCGCCCTGCAGCTGCTCGACGCCTTCGATCTTGATCGTGGAGCTGCCGGCACCCTCGACCCGGGCGCCCATCGCATTGAGAAAATTGGCCAAATCAACGACCTCGGGCTCGCGGGCCGAATTTTCCAGGACGCTGGTGCCTTCGGCCAGGGCCGCGGCCATCATTAAATTTTCGGTGCCGGTCACGGTGACGGTGTCGAAGTGGATGGTGGCGCCGTGGAGCCGCTTGGCTTCGGCCTCGACGTAACCGTGCTCGACCTTGATCTTGGCGCCCATCGCCTCCAAGCCCTTCAAGTGCAGGCCGATGGGGCGAGCCCCGATGGCGCAGCCGCCGGGCAGGCTGACCTTGGCCCGGCCCAAGCGGGCCACCAGCGGGCCGAGCACCAGGACCGAGGCACGCATCGTCTTGACCAGCTCGTAGGCCGCGACGTGGTTGCTGTAGCCGTTGGCGTGAATCTTGGCCTTCGATCCCCAAAATTGAAACTTGAGGCCGAGGTCCTTGAGCAAGCGGCCCATGGTCTTGATGTCGGCCAAGTCCGGCAGGTTGCGGATCTCGCTCTTGCCCTTGGTGAGGAGAGTCGCGGCCAGGATCGGCAGGGCGGCGTTCTTCGATCCCGAGACCTTGATCTTGCCGCGGAGCGGGCGTTTGCCTTCGATGACGATCTTATCCATATTAGATCGTCATCCTGAGGAGCGAAGCGACGAAGGATCTGCGGCCACCTTGGTGGGTATGAGATCCTTCGCTGGCGCTCAGGATGACAAGTTTCACGATGTCTTCTCTCCCAATACAATCGCCGCTTCGAAATGATCTTCCAGCGGAAAGAGGGTCTTGCCGAATTCGCGGTAAAGCGGCAGCCGCTCCTGGCTCATGTGCTTGAGGAAGACCGGATCGGCCAGCCAGCCCGAATGCATGGCAAAATGGTAAAAGTGGTCGAAGTCCTGGAAGACCAATTTCTTGCGGAAAAGCTTCTTGGCGACCACCCGGAGGCCGACTTTTTCCATGTCGTGCTCGACCTCTTGGAGGTCCTCGGGGATCAAGAATTGGGCCTTGATCTCCTCGGCCGGCAGGAATTGCTTGGCCACGTCGTGGAGGGCTTCAAAGCAAGCATGAGTGCTGCTGGCCACCGAAAAGAGCCCGCGGGGTTTGAGGCAGCGCTGGGCCTCGGCGAAAACCGTCGGCCGGTCGACGTAATTGAGAACGAAGTGAATGGTGATCAGATCCATCGCGGCGGCCGCGATGTGGCGGCCGAAGTGGTTGGCGTCCTCGTGGATGATGTCGACCTTGTGGCCGGTGGCCGCGAATTTCTTCTTCGCCACTTCCATCATCTTTTGGGAGAGCTCGACGCCGTGACAGTTGGCCTCGGGGAAGAGGCTTTGGAGCTTGAGCAGCCATTCGCCGGTGCCCATCCCGAGGTCGAGGATCTCGAGGCTGCCTTGGCGCCCTTGGGACCGGATTTGTTCCCAGGCTTCGATCCGGGCATCGCCGTAGATTTGAAAAAGGTCCTCGTCGAAATGGTCGGCGACGAGTTGGTCGTAGATAGCGGCAATGTCCATTTAAAACCTATGCTAATTAGCCCCGACTCCCCCTGCGGCGGCTTGGCCCGACCACCGGTGGTTTTTCAACAGCCTGTTAGCTCAAGCAGGCTGATTCGGCAAATCCCTTTGCAAGGCTAAGAAGCGGTCCCGGCCGGCTAAATCGGGTTGGATTTCGGCCCGAAGCTCGGGGCAGAGCCGGGCCGCCAAGCCCAACAGGCTCGGGCCCTGGCCGGCGCCTATCTCGAAGAGAGCCAGGCCGGGGCTTTTTAGCCGCGCGGGGATTTGAGGCAGCAGGACTTCATAGGCCTCCAAGCCGCTGGGCCCCGGCACCAAGGCGGTTTTGGGCTCGGCTTCCCGGACTTCGGGCTCCAGCCCAAGCCATTCGGCTTCGGCAACGTAAGGCGGGTTGGCGGTGATGAGGTCGAAAGGCCCCTTGGCCCAAGCCGGCCAGGGCCCGTGAAAATCCAAAAGCTGAAGCGAAAGCCTGGGGTCGACGCCCAAGGCCGCGGCGTTCGAGGCGGCCAGGGCCAAGGCTTCGGCGCTCGCATCGAAGGCGACCGCGCTTAAGCCCGGGTGGTTCTTGAGCAGGGCGATGGGGATGCAGCCGGAGCCGGTGGCGATGTCGAGGGTCCTGGGATTCTCGGTGGCCAAGCCGCGGAGGAAGCCTAAGCCGCGCTCGACCAGCTCCTCGGTTTCGGGCCGCGGGATCAGGACCGCCGGACCGACCTTGAACTTGAGCGAATAGAACTCCCTTTCGCCCAGGATGTAGGCCAGCGGCTCCCGGGCCGCCCGCCGTTGAACCAAGCTCTTGAACGCGGCCAACTCGGCCTCGTTCATCGGCCGATCGAATTGGACGTAGAGCGCCACCCGGTTCAAATCCAGCGCTCGGCCGAGCAGCAGCTCGGCGTTGAGCCGCGGGCTGTCGATTCCCCGTTTTTGGAAATACTCGGTGGCCCAGTCGAGGAGCTTCTTGAGAGTCCATTCCACCGCCGAAGCCTTATGGCGCCGCGCTCGGTGAGGCAACGATTTTTCATTTTACTTTCCTTGGCTCCATGCCATCGCATTCGCCATGAAGTCATGGCTCGGGGGCCCGATGGCCTTACTATTGTCTTGTCTTTCCGCCTGCTCCTCCCATCCGGCCAGCCCATCGCCTCCCGATAGCGCGGCCCCGCCTATTTCCGAGCAACAGGTCGAAGCTCCGGCCGGGATCTTCGCCCTCGACGGTGCCGGCGGCACTTTTCGGGACGGCAACCTGGTGGATCGCGACTTCGTCTCCGGCTACGCCTGGCGCTACGGTTGGCATCTGCTGGAGCCCACCGCCGGCGTCTATGCTTTCGATCCCTTGGACCACATTCTTCGCGCGGTGGAGGAGAAGGGCCAAAAATTGGCCTGGATCATCATGCCGACGGGCGACTCCACTCCGGCGGTGCCGGATTATGTCCTCCAAACCAGCGCTACCTGGACCGATGCTTTGGGCCAAACTCAAGTGCTGCCTTGGGATCCTTATATGCTGGAGCGAATGGGAGCTTTTTTGCAGTCGGCTGCCAACCGCCCCGTCCCGGGCACTTCGACGCCGCTGCGGGATCATCCGGCCTTGTACGCCGTCAGCGTGACTTTTCCAGGCTTGCCAAACCTCGCGGTGCGCGATGGTCCCCGAGGCTCGATCGTGGACATTCCGGGTTTCTCGCGGGAAGCGTTTCTAGATTCGGTGGTCGCCATGCTCTCGATGGCTCAGCAGGCCTTCCCAAGGCAGCATCACTTCTGCGGATTGTGGAAGATCCGGGACGATCCCGAAGCCGGCGAGCTATGGGAGGAACTGCAAGATCGAGTCTTGGCCGAATTGCCCTCCACCGGGTTCTTCCAAGACAACTTGGCCGCTTCCCGTCCTTGCGCCGGTTGCGAGCCCTTGACCGGTGCGCCCCATGTCGATTTTGCCGCCCCGCTGACCCGGGCCCAAGGCCTTCGTTACACCGGCCTGCAAGCCTTGACGAGCTGGGTCGAGCCTTTTGATTCCACCAAAGCGGAAAAGGTGGCCTATGGCACGCCGATGGACGGGATGGCCTATGCCCTAGAGTCCTTCGGAACCCGCTACTTCGAATTCTACGCCAAGGATCTGGACCAAGCGGAATGGCAAGATCAGCTGCGAGCTTGGGCCAACAGCCTCGCCGGCGAATAAATAAATTCGGCATTATTCCTCGTCGTCGGAGCGGAAGGGCTTCAGGCCATTGGCCAGCAGGGCGGCTTGGAAGCGCGAATTCAGGCCGAGCTTGGCCAGCAGGTGAGTCACGTGGGAATGGACGGTGGTGCTGGCCACGAAAAGCCGGCGGCCGATCTCCCGATCGGTGAGGCCCAGAGCCAGCAGCTTGAGCACTTGGGTCTCGGCCGCGGTCAAACGGTGACGGGCGGCAAGATCGGCCAAATGGGGGGAGATTTCGGGATCTTCCAAGTCGGCCACCACGAAGTAACCGCCGCCGCGGGAGCGGACCAAGCGCAATTCGGCGGGGATCGCCGCCGAGCCGGAGCGCGGAATCGAGATCGAGGAGCCGACGCCGTTCGGGGCGCGGCCCTTCGCGGCCAAATCGGCCAAGCGCCGGGCGGCCTGGCTCAGCGCCTCGGGCAAGGCTTTCTTTCCGGCGCCCAGGCTGAGCAAGGCCCCGGCCCGATCCGAGGCCCAGAGCAGGGCGCCGCTCGAGTCGAGGGCGAGGGACGGTTGGGGGCTGAAATCGAGCATCGATTCGAGGAAGGGCTGAGAGCGGAGCCTTTCATCCAAGCGCGAGCTGCGGCGGACCAAGGCTTCCAGCGCCGGCAACATTCCACCCAAGATCATTCGCTCGCGCTCGCTGAAATCGGGTTGGCGGTCGGTCCGGGCCAAGACCATTCCGACCATGCCGGGCCCATGCATCCCGCTGTCGTTGAGCCGAAGGTGGAGGAAATTGTCGAAGCCGTAGTGGGTCGAGCATTCGGTGTGAGCCGGATGCTTCCGGTGCCATTCGGCCCATTCGGGAACGCTGGCGGCGTGGAGGATCCAGGGATTCAAGCGGCGCAGGGCCCGCTGCATCGGGTCGACCGCCAGATATTCCTTGGCATAGATATAGTGGCCTTCGATCAAGGAACCGGCGATCGGGAGCAGCTTGCCCTGATCGTTGCAACGAAATAAAAGTGAAGTGCTGGTGTCGAGAAGCCGATCGATCAGCGGCAAGATTTGCGAGCCCATGTCCTCCAAGGTCAAGGCCTCGTAGGAAGCCCGAAGGATCTCGCTGTTCAGCTTTTCCTGTTCCCCCTGAGTCAGCACGGCAGCCCCCCGAACCTCCGCAGTTTAGACGAGAGCCCCTCTCACATCAACCGTGAAAAATCATCGGACCTGGCGAAGATGCGCCGGCGGCCAATCGGTAGAATCGTTGGGCGTTGGACATTTTAAAAAGGAGAATCCCATGCTGCGCAACGTAGCCAAATTATTCGTGTGTCTGCTGTTTCTGGCCGGCGCTTTCACTCCGCTTTCGGCGAAGGCGGGAGTGATTCACGCCAAGGGTGGAGCCAGCGACGACTTCCAGCTCGATCCCGAGCTCACCCTCAACGACCCCGAATTTCTTTTGGGGGCGGTCATCGAACGGGACCGCATCTATATGTCGGCCCGCGAAGGCTGGCAAAGCAAGCACATCCCCTTCAGCTTCGACGAGGCCGGCTTGCCCTATGGCGGCGGCCTTTATCTGTTCGACACCCAGGAGGACGCGGAGAATTTCGCCTCTTGGCTCAGCGAGGAGTTCGCTCTCGACGGAGTCCTCATCCTCGAGCGGCCCTACTTCCTCGACGTCAAGGCCTATACCTACAAGGTGATCGGGGCCTATCAATTCGGCGATTACGACTACAAGACCGATTCGGCGGTGGTCCGAACCGAAAGATGGACCACGCCGCGCGGCCCCTTGGTCGAGCCCTTGCTCAAGACCCTCTGGCCCTTGGTGGTGCTCGAAGCCCATGCCCGCCGCTACGTCGCGGTGTGGATGCTCTACAACGAGGACGAGCAGATCGTGAACCTGGTCTATTTCGACGACCGGGTCGGCCCTTGGTCGCCGCCGGCGCCGGACTTTGCCAGCCTCAACGCTCTGGCCGACGACGAGACGATGGGGCCGCTTTTCGATCTGCTGCACTGGCCTAAGATCTTCGACCGCACTTCCTGGGTCCTGACGGTTTGGTATCCCTTCGAGGCCGGCGATAGCGGCGAGGCGGCCCTCTGGCCGAACTCCCCGCCCTTCCCCGCGGGCTTCATCGGCGACGGGATCTGCGTGCCGAGCCAAGGCGAGGATCACGCCACCGCGCCCGACGACTGCTTGGAGACTTGCGGCGACGGTGTGCCGCAGGCCGGCGAAGATACGGCGAATTGTCCGGGCGACGTTCCTTTGGAATAGTTGCCAGGTTATAGGGCGCGCCGGGTCCCGAACGAACCGCGGGGCCCGGCGTCTTTTTCGCCATCTTGACCGAATTGGCAATTCAGACTAGATTAAGACCAGAATGGAGATTGCCATGGAAGAGATAGGTGTTTACGAGGCCAAAACCCATTTGCCAGCACTTTTGGAGAGGGTTGCGAAGGGCGAAAAAATTACAATTACCAAACATGGGAAACCCATTGCCTTATTGGTCCCCACCCTAACGGAGAAAAAAAGGTCAATTGAAGAAGTCATTGCTGAGTTGAAAAAATTTCGCAAAAGTCAGCCGAGAATTTCGCAAAAAGAAATTCGAGCCTTGATCGACGAAGGTCGGCGGTGAGCACTTTTGTCTTGGATTGCTCGGTTACGATGGGCTGGTGCTTTCGTTCCCAAGCGAATGGCTATACCGATGAAGTTCTCGATGCGATGGGTGATTCCAAAGCTGTCGTGCCCAGCATCTGGAGCTACGAGGTTGCCAATGCTCTGTTGACTGCCGAGCGCAAAGGGACACAAACCCGCGCCGAGTCTATCCACTTCTTGAATTTACTAAATGACCTCCCAATATCGGTCGTTCCGGAAAATCTGAAAGAGTGGAAAGATTTGCTCCTTTGGATGGGGAAGACCTACGGACTTTCGGGCTACGACACCGCTTACCTTTATTTAGCAATGGATCAGGGGCTTCCGCTCGCCTCACGAGACCGAAAAATGATGGCGGCTGCCAAGTCCGCCGGCGTGGCAATCTACCAACCTTAAAATTTCTTTCGAATCATTCCCGGTCGGCTCCGCCTTCGGGCCGGATCCCGTGGGCCAGCAAGGCGGCTTGAAGCCGCGAGCTCAGGCCGAGCTTGGAGAGAATCCGGGTCACGTGGGAATTGACCGTGGCCTTGGTGACGAAGAGCCGCCGGCCGATCTCGCGATCGCTCAAACCCAGCGCGATCAATGCCAGGACTTGAGTCTCGGCCTTGGTCAGGTGGTGGCGCCGGGCCGTTTCTTGGAGCAAGGGCGGGATGCCGGGCTCGTCGAGCTCGGCGACGATGAAGTAAGCTCCGCCGCGGCTTCGGACAAGCCGCAAGTCGGCCCGGAGCGGCGGCGGCTGGCGGCGGGGGACGGCGACCGCGGTCAAGGGAAGAGCGAATTCCGAATTTTTGGCGGTGAGCGCCGCCAAACTGCGAGCTGCCTTGGCCAGCGGGTCGGGGACCGAGCGGTGCTCGCCGAGCAGGGCCGCGGCCCGCTCCGAAATCCAAACCAAGCCGCCGCGGGCATCGAGCACGATCCGGGGATGGGCGCTGAGATCGACCATCGATTCGAGGTAGGGTTGAGCCCGAGCCCGCTCGTCCAAGCTTTCACTTCGCCGGGTCAGGGCTTCGAGCGCCGGCCGGATGTCGGTCCAAAGGGCTTTTTCCCGCTCGCTGAAGTCGGGTTGGCGGCGGGTCCGAGCCAGGATGATTCCGACTTGGCCGGGGACGTGCATTTCCTTATCGTTGAGCCGCAGCGATAAATAATTGTCGACGCCATGATGAGTCGCGAACTCGGAATGGACCGGGTGATCCAGCCATTCCCGCCACTCCGGGCAGCGCGGGCCGTGCAGGACCCAAGGCTCCTGGCGCCTTTGCACCGGCTGCATCGGATCGTGGGACATGTAATGCTCGGCGTAATAAAGATGGGCTTCGACCAAGCCGCCGCCGACTCCGATCATCTCGCGTCTCTCGTTGAAGCGATAGAGCAGCGAGGTGCTGGCATCGAAGAGCCGGTCGATGAGCGGCAAGACCCGGCCGCCGAGATCCTCCAAGCTGAGGGACTCGCAAGAGCGGCGAAGGATGTCGCCGACCAAACCGCATTTTTGAGTAGGATTCAGCAAGGCAGCCCCCTACGGCCGATTATCTTAAGAACTTCCCAAATCGCCGGGCAATCGAAAAATTCATTATTAGTAGGGATGAGCCCGAACGAGCCCGAAGTCTATACTCGATCCTCAACTTGCAATTCAGGAGGGATCATGAAACCACTCAAAAACATCGGAATGCGGGTGGCCCTCGTCGCAATCTTCGCGGCCGGCCTTCAAGTCATGACCGAGCGAGAAGGGGGTGCCGTCATTTTCGAAGATCAGGCAAGCTGCGAGGCCTTCAACGTCCCGGTGAGCCTGCCCGGCGTCGCCGAAAACGCCACGATCTACGGCGAGCTTTGCCGGCCCCAGGGCGCGGCTCCCGACACCGTCCAATTGTTGGTTCACAGCACTTGGTACAATCACCGCGAATGGGATCCGCCCCAAAAAAAATATTCCCACGTTCGAGCCGCCAATAACGCCGGCTTCGCCACCTTCAACATCGACCGGCTCGGCACCGGCCGCAGCAGTCATCCACCCAGCCATCTGGTGACGCCGGAGCTGGTCGTCGACGCTCTCCACCAAGTCATTCTGGCCTTGCGGGCCGGCGAGCTCGGCGGCCACGCCTTTTCCAAGGTGGTGTGGATCGGCAGCTCCTTCGGATCGGAATACGGTTGGATCAACGCCTTCAAATATCCGGGGGACATCGACGCCTTCGTCCTCAACGGGCTGTTGCACTTCACCAAGGCCACCTTCGCCGATTTCGCGATCGGAACGGCTTCGCTCTCGGTTTGCCAGGACCCGGTCTTCAAATTCATCGAGGAAGACTGCGGCTACATCACGAACAAATTGGGGATGAAGGGGCCGCTCTACTACTACGAACCGGAAGCGGCGCCGGGAATGCTGGAGGGCATCGACGACATCTTCTTGCGCGACATGGTCTCGGCCAACTTGCTGGCCGGGAGCCTGCCCTACGTCGGCATCGTCGGTCCCCAGCTCCCGACGGTCCCTTTCGTCGTCGATCCCGAGACCAGCCCCTCCCGGGCCATCCAAGTGCCGACGCTCATTGTGCTCGGCGACCGCGATCAGATCGTTTGCGGCCCGCCCGACGGCCTTGAGTGCACCCGCGACAACATCTTCGCGCTCGAAGCCCCTTATTTCGGAGTCACTCCCGACGTCTACATCGCGCCGAACACCGGCCATGCGGTGACCCTGCACAAGAGCGGTCCTCAAACCTACAAGGTCATCAACGATTGGATCGCAGCTAACTTATAGACACCTTGCAGGGTGAGGGACGGAAAAAAAGGCCGGGCTTCGCTCCGTGGGGGCGCGAGCCCGGCCGATTTTGCATCGAGTCTCCGATTAGAATCTCGCGCAATACTTGTTGGTCAAATCGACCACGAAGGCGGTTTCCTGATCGGAGTAGATCTTGCTTTGCTCGCCGATGGCCGTCAGGGCTTCGGCGCAATATTTTTTGCCCTCGGACCTTTGGCTCGGGCTGGGCTCGGCCTTGACCCGCCAGCCGCTGTAGGGCCGGGTGCCGGGGAGGGAGGTTTTCTCCAAGAGCCCGGCGAAGGCCATCAGCAGCCGGGCCTTGGCGACGTTCTGCTGGCCTTCGCGGCGCAGGGCGCCGGCGCTGGCGTTGAAGTTGTCGACCTTGGCCTCGCCGCTGATCGGGTCGCTGTACTCGACCTTCAGCGCGAAGCTCTGGTCGGCCTTGGCTTCACCGAGCAAATCGAGCAGGAAAAGCTGGGAAGTGTTGGCGAAGTAGTGGATGGCCTGGACCTTGGCCTTTTCGGTCGAGACCTCCTCGCCGTAGAAGACGTCGAGCTTCACCGGCTCGGGGAAAGTCGCCTGGAAATGAACGTCGCGGGCCACGGTCTCGAGCAAGCTGACGAAATCGCTGCCGAAGACCCGGGGCAGGGCCTCGCGGAGCCCCAGGAAGAGATAGGCGCCTTTGCCCTTCTCGGTCAGGGTGTCAAGCAGCTCGTCGTTGAAGTCGAGGCCGACGCCGATGCCGCTCAAGGCGATCCGTTTGGTGTCGTAGTACTTGCCGATCGAGGCCATCAGGTCGGGCGAGAGCTCGCCGGTGTTGGCGATGGCGTCGGTGATCAGCAGGACCCGGTTGATCTTCTCGGCCTCATAGAAGCGTTCGGCCAGCTTGTAGCCTTCGACCAAGCCGTCGTGGAGAGCGGTCGAGCCGCGGGGCGCCAGCTCGTCGACGGTTCGGTCGTAGCCGGCCCAGGCGTCGCGGCCGACCACGAAGCCTTCGATCGCGTTGCAGGTCTCGTGGTCGAACTCGACGACATTGAGCACGTCGCCGTTCTTGAGCTGGGCCTTCATCAGGGCCAAGCCTTCCTTTAAATACTCCATCTTGCCTTGAGCCGCCATCGAGCCGCTCTTGTCGACGATCATGGTGATGACCGCCGGCCGGCGCTGCTCCTTGGTCAGGGTCCGGCCTTGAACCGCCAGGGCCAAGGTCTCGCCTTTTTCCCGCGGCGCGAGCTGGGCTTTCACGCTGAAAGTTTGGCCCGGCACCACCGGATAGGTTTGGAAGTGGAAGTAATTGAGAAACTCATGGGGCCGAACCTCATTGCGGTAGATCGGGAGAAAATTGTTGATCGCGTAGAGCAGGCGCTGGGCGCTGGCCAGGCTCATCGAATCGTCGTTGGAGAGGTAGACCTGGGAAGCCCGGCCGCTGTCCTTGTCGACCTTCTTGCCGGCTTGATGGACGTCGAGGCCCTCGCCTTTTTCCTCCGGCCTCGGAGCCTCGCGCAGGAGGTTGCTGCTGGCCCGGGCCTCGGCTTCGGCCTGGGGCTTCGCCGGCGCCGGCGGGGCGCTTTTGGCCCGAGCCATGTCGGCGGCGCCGCTGGGCCCGCCGGCCATGCCGACGCTGGCCGGAGCGCTGGCCCTGGGCATCGGCTGGGGGGCATAGTAGCCCTCGGCTTGGGATCGGACCGCGCAGCTGCGGATGACCGCCGCCGGCGTCGCCGCAGCAGCCGGCGGAATGGCCAGGGCCGAGCAAGCGAGGGTGGTAAGGGTCAGTAAAGAAGGAAGGGGGGATCGAAACATAAGGTCTCCTCAGCGAATTTGAGGTCGGTGACGAAGCGGCGCGGGAAAGAGGTTTTAAATTTCCGGTTCCGAGGGGAAAATCCTATTCCCCCTCCTTTGTAAGGAGGGGGTCAGGGGGAGGTAGAGCCTTGGCAATTTTGCCGACGCCGCCATTTTTGCGAGACCCTCTACCCCTCCCTGACCCTCCCCTTATAAAGGGGAGGGAAAATACAATAATTTCAAGTCTGAAAGGCTCCACCCCCTTGCTGAAATGGACCTTGAAAAAAATTTCCTCCCCGGCGCAATGTCGCCTTAGCCCTCGGCCGATAAAGGATTGGCTAGACGGGTTAACAGGCGCTCCTTGCTCCAGGGGCGAAAAGGGGCTCGATGGGTAACACCATCCAAAAATCCGACTCGGCATTTCTTTCCTTTTTGGAGCGTCTTCGCGAAGCAGGGGTCAAGGACAAGGACATCGACGGGGCCGTGGCCGACACGGCTCGTGGAGGCCCCACTATCGGCACTTGCAAGGTTCCCGGCCCCGGCGACGGCCGGGTCGAGCGAGCCGAAGTCTTCGCTCTGGCCCTGAACAACCTTACCAAGCACGGCGACAGCATCCGCCGCTTCTTCCACCAGATCGGCTTTACCGAGATCGAACAGCTGCAGAATGACGGCCAATTCAGCGCGGCCTATCGCAAAAAGGTCCAAAGCGAATTGCTGGGCAGCGAGCCGCGCCGCTCGCTCAAGGCCTGGCCCAATCCGGACAAGCTCAAACCCGACGACCCGAAATACGCCAGGGAGCTGGCGACCTGGGCCCTGGCCAACACCCGTTTGGGCTTGCTGCCTTTCCACGAGCAGATGGAGGTCTTCAAGAAATTCGGCGTCGCGGAAGCCGCGGCCAAGCCGACCTTGGTCAAGCATTGGCAAAACCTCACCCTGCCCAAGATTCTGGCCCAAGCCTCGGTCTTGAAGGGCGAGGACCTGCTGCTCGAAGCCCGCGACCGGCGCCGAGTCGGCGGCAAGCGCGAAGCCCAGGAGCTCGAAAGCACAGCCCATCGTCTTTTCCAGACGGCGGTCGAGCTCGACGGCAAGAATCCCCAGGCCCGGCTGCGCCTGGCCGAGTCGCTGGAGCGGAAGGAGCGGTTCAGCGAGGCCGGCTTGCATTATGCCCAAGCCATCGTCGACGGAGTTTCGCCGGCCGAAGTCGACAAGATCCTGGAGCGGCTTTCCTTCGAATCGGGCCGCGAGATGCTCGGCAAGCATCGCGACGCCTACAGCTTCGTCGGCGCCCATCTGATCGAAGCCGGCCGTTACGTCGAGGCGGCCGCGCTCTATCACCGGGCGGCCGAGGCCGCCACCGATGCCGGCCAACACCAGAAATCGCAGCGTTTCACCGAGCTGGAGATGCTGGCTCAGGAAAAGTTCGCGCCATTCACGACGGAGTTCACGGCCGATTCCAACCCGGTGGCCCAGGCGCTCTACGCCAGCTTGCGCGAGGCCGGGATCCCCTCGGGCCTGATCGACGGGGCCTCGGGCCGGGAAGGCGACGTCCCCGACCAGAAGATCAGCGCCGCCGAGGTCTTCGGCTATCTCGACTCCCATTGGAAAGATAAGCGGGTGCAGCGGGCGATGGACAAGATCGGCTTCGAGCTGCCCTGGCTCAATTCCAAGGGCCGCGTCAAAAAGGAGTTCGACACCCCGGATTTCACCAAGCTCCACTTGATGCAGCGCTATGCCGCTTGGCACCAAGCCAAAGTCGAGCGGCTCAAAGCCGACGGCTTGGGCGGCGACTCCGGCTTGATCGAGAAGCACCTCAAGTTTGCGGTCCACTGCGATCCCGAGAATGCCGCCCATCAAAAGGCGCTGGGCGATTTCTATTTGGGCCAGAAGGACGGAACCAAAGCCAAGGCGGCCTATGCCGCCGCCCAGGCCGCCGATCCGACCCGCAAGGACCTGGCATTGCCGATGGCCCGGGCCCTTTCGCTCAACGGCGAAAAAGGGCCGGCGCTGAAATCCTACCAGACTTATCTGGCGGCCTACCCCAAGGACGAGGCCGCCAAGAAGGAATCCGAGGCCGTCAGCTCGGAATTCCTGGCCGAGCGGACCAAGGCCTTCGACGGCCAGCTCTCGGCCTTCAAGTTGCTGACCGCGACCCATCCCGACAAGGCCGAGCAGGCTTTAAAGGATTTGGAAGCCACCTTGGGCGAGCTTCAATCTTTGAAATCCAGCGGGCCCGAGCAAAGCTACGAGCGGCTGCTCCGCACCCAGGAGTATTACAAGGCCGCCATCGCCTTCCGTAATTCCCGGACTCCGACCCTCAGCTTCTGGGATTCCTCGCCTTACGATAAATACCAAGCTCAAACCAAGGAGCTGGAGCGGGCGCTCGACACCGCCAAGAGCGACGTCACCGCCCTGCTTGAAGGCGAGATCCGCCCGGCCATGATCGCCAGCGGCGTCTCGACCGGCGATGAGATCGCCATGGCCAAGCTGGCGCTGCGCATCGACCGCGAAAGCGGGAGCCCAAGCGATTTGGTCCACGACATGCAGACGGCCATCGCTTTGGTCCAAGCTCTGCCGCCCTCGACACCGGCGGCCGAGAAAGCCGAGCACTTCGCGGCCCTGCTCCGCGAATGGAGCGATCCGTCCAACCTCGTCCGGAACAATCTTTTCGCCCAAGGCGCCACCGGCATCAGCCCGACCGAGGTCCAGGGAATCGGCGAGGATTTGAAAGCCGGCATTCTCAACAGCAGCCCGGCCGAGCAGCGTCCGGCGCTCACCGCTTTGATCGACAAAACCCTGGCCGGCGACATGCCGAAGATCCGGGTCTATCTCGCGCCCGGCGGCCTGGCCAAATACCTTGAAGAGAGCCAAGCCACCGACACCGCCTTCGCCGAAGCCAAGGCCCTGAAAGATCCTGCGCAGATGCGCGGGGCCATGCTCGAGGTGCTTGCGAGCTATGCCAAGCTCGGCCGTTCGGCCGAGGTCGATGCGGTCTTGCAGGCGGTGGACGCGACCTTCACCGACCAGAGCAAGGGCGAAGACCGGCTCCAGATGACCACCGCTTTGCTCGGCGTCTTGCGCGGCAGCGGCCTGCCCCAGGAAAAGAAATTACGCGAGCAGGGCGACATCCTGGCCCGGCAGATGGCGGTCTGCGTCTCCGATCCCAGGGTCAATGCCCGGCGGCGGATGGCCGAGGTCGCCTATTATTCCAGCGTCGGCGACAGCAAGAACTTGGAGGACGCCCAACGCGGCCTGGCCCGGGTCGCCGACGACCTCTTGAATTTTCTCCACGGCGGCAATCCCCAGGCCAAGATTCCCAAGCCGACCGATGCCAAGACTCGGATCGAGCTCGCCTCGATGGCGGTGGAAATCGACATGGCCCTGCTGGGGCTCGACGCCAAGGACGCCTCGGAATCGAAGACCCGGGGTGTCGCCGCGCTGTCGGTGAAAATCCCCCGCTTGGAGGTGCTCAGCCGGGAAATCTCCAAGGCCACCGACCTTCCGCCGGAGGAGCGGGTGGTGGCCCTGGGCCTGCTCCGCCGGGCCAGCGCCAGCTACGAGCCCTTGACCCAGGGCGAGAAGCCGCTGCTCCCGGCCACCGAATCGAAGAAGCTGGTCGCGCTCAACGAGCTTGCCGACTCCTTGATGGCCAAGAGCTTTGACGAGCTCTTGCAGCAGCCGGCCGAGGCCAGCCCGGCCCAGCAGAAGATGGCGGCGAAGATCGCCGAGGATTTCAAAACCCGTTACCGGGCCGCGGTCAAGGCCGGCGATCAAGCTTGGCTCTCCAACCTCACGCCCCAATCGATCAAGGAATTCGCCGAGTACTCCCAAGGCGCCCACGCTCTGCTGCTCGACGCCGCCGAGCTCAAGGGCCCCCGCGGCTTCGAGCGCCGCCTCCAGGCGGCCAAGATCTTCAGCGAGCTCGGCCTGGGCGAGCGAGTCCAGGAAAGCCTGGAGCCGGTCAAGCTCTACGTCGTGGCGATGAAGGATCCGCAGGCCAAGGCCGGCGCGCTTTTCACCTTGGCTCAGCTCTATCAAGGCGGCGGAAGGAAGGCCGAAGCCGAGGAGATGTTTGGCTCGATCGAAGCTTTGGGCGCCGCCACCGGCGCCGGCCCGGCCTTGAAGGAAATGGGCACCCTGGCCACCGGAATGCGCCAGCTCAATGCCGGCGACATGCGAGAGGCCCAGGCGACTTTGGCTTCGATTCCGGAGAATCCCACCGCCCAATTGCTGCTGGGGGCGCTGCGCCAGCACAACGAGAGCCGCCGGCTGGCCAATACGGTGGGGGTGCTGCGCTCGATCGGGCTCAATTTCCTCGAGCGGGGCAAGGACTCGACCTTTGGCGGGTTCAGCCAGCAGGAATACGAAAGCATGAAGCGCGACACCATGGCCGGATGGGACGAGGTCCAGCGCTTGGTCGCCAGCGGCGAGGCCGCCAACATCGAGCAGGCCATCGGCCGGGTCGCCGGCGATTCGCGATTCCCCGGATTTCGCACCGGTTTCTCCGGAAATTACGGCGCCGATCCTCACACCTCCGACACCAGCGAATTCCACGTCGCTTCCAACGTCGGCTACTTCTTCATGGCGATCAACAATCCGACCTGCAGCGATGTCGATTTCGGAAGGGCCGCGCTTGCCTTGGGCGAATCCTTGAGCGCCGACGGCTACATGATGGCCAAGGCCGGCATTCTCGACGTCCTCAAGGACGATCCCGACGTCGGATCGGCCGCCCGAAAATCGCTCGATGGGCTTCCGACCGAGGCCAAAATCCGGGGCGGGATCAACATCGCTTGGAGCGTCATTTCCTTCGCGGCCGGCCCCGCCGGGATCGTCGCCGCCAATTCCACCAGCAGCGCCGGCGGCGGCGACTACGTCGAGAACGTCGCGATGGCCTTGGTGCCCTTCGGGATCGCCCGAAGCTTCGCGGTCGGCGCCGAGGCGGTCTACGTCGCCCGGGCGGCCAGCCTGATCCGGAATCCGACCTTGTTCAAGGCCGGCGGATTCTTGGTCGGCAAGAGCGCCGAAGCGGCGGGCTTCACCCTCGGCAACATGGCGATGCTGACGGTGCTCAAGGGCAAGACCGACCAATGGACCCTGGGGCACTTCGGCCAAGAGTTCGGCATGATGCTGGTGACCTTCGCGCTGCTCCACGGCGCCGGCATGGGACTCAAGGGCCTCGGCGGCTGGAGCGGCCGGGCCCTGGGCCGGGCCGAGGCCGACATGGCCCGGGCTTTGGAAACCGGATCGGGTTTGCAAGCCGCCTCTTTCCGGCTTCGCTTCACTTCGGGAATGAACTCGGTGGCCAAGCATGGGATGACCGCCTGGGGCACCCGGGTCTTGGCCTTCACCGGCGCCGAATATTTCAACGAGGCCATCGGTCTTAAGCCGGCCGAACCCGGCGTTCCCTTCTGGGCCCGACTGCTGACCAGCGCGGTGATGGATGCCCAGATGATCGTCGCCGGCCGCAGCATCGACGCCCTTTCCGGCGGCCGCATCGGCAAGATCGAGAAAGCCAGCCATCAGAAATACGCCGAGCATGAGATGAGCTACGAGACTCAGCGCCTCTTGCCGGTGGTCCAGGGCATGGGCTTCGATCCGGCTTCGCCGGCGGGAAGACAAGCGCTACAAACTTTGCTCGCTTCACGCTTCGGCGGCGAGAGCTTCGCCGCCATCGCCAAGCGGGCCGAGTCCGACCAAGCGACCTACGAAAAGATCGTGCAGGAGCAGATGGGCCTCGATCCGAAGAGCGGCCAAGGCAAGGAAGCCATGGCCCTGCTCTTGGGCTATGCCCAGAATCATCCTTTCGCCGGGCCCGGCCGCCCGATCGCCGCCGCCGAAGTCGCCAAGCACAGCGCCGAGTTTTTCGATTCCGCCACCAAGCTCTTGCAGGGCGCCGGCCTCGAGCGTCACGGCGCTCCGCTCCACGGACTCCGCCAGGGCTTGGTCGCCTTCGCCCTCAAGACCGGAATGGACCCGGCCTTGCTCGCCGAATACGCCAAGCACGCCCCGGCTTTGAAACCTTCCTTGAAGAAGGCCGCCGAAGCCGCGCTCGGACCCGATGGCCTTCGCACGCCCGAAGGCCAGTCTCTGATCGGCGAGCTCCTGGTCTTTTCGATGTTCCGGGCCAGCTCGCCCGACAAGATGGCCGAGTCGCTGGAGCCCTTGTTCCATCCCGAAGTCGGCCGCGACCTCCACCGTTCCTTGACCGCTCAAGCCGAGCTGCTGTTCGGCAAGGGTGGCGAGGAAACCCCGGCCGGCCGCCAGCTCATGTCCTTCCTGCTGTTGCGGGAGGCTCACGCCGGCGAGTCCTTGGCCGATTTGCCGACCCGGATCGGCTCGGGCAAAGAAGTCTTGGCCAATGCGCCAATGCTGGCCACCGTCACCGGCTTGAGCAAACCGGCCGAAAGGCTGGCCTTGGCCCGCTGGGCCCTGGAAAAGGGTCTGACCGGCGAGAACATGAAGGGCCTGACCCGGCTGGTGGTCAAAGGCCGGCTCGAGCTGAAGCTCAGCGGCGCCGGCATTCAAGTCTTCCATGTTCCCGAGGGCCAACGCTCGGCCAAGGCCAAGGAAGTTTTGGACCGGCTGCCCGAGCTGCCGGCGGATCTAGTCAAAGCCGACCGGGCCGGCGACGCCAAAGCCGAGCAGGAAATTTTCCACGTCACCGACGATATGATCATTCCGCTGGAGCCGCCGCCGGTTCCGGAAAGCGCCCTGCCCAAAGTCACCGACGATATGATCGTTTCGGTCGAGCCGGCCAAGCCTAAGGACAAGCTGGCAGCCAAGGAAGAAGTTCTCCCGGTGACCGACGACATGATCGTGCCCGAAGGCGACACCACCAAGAAAGTTCCGGTCGAAGCTCCGACCAAAGTGGTGAAGGGGCTCGAAGGCGACGTGACCAAGTCGATGAAGCCGCCCCTGTCGAAAGCCTTGGCCAAGGAAAGCGCGGACGGCGACAGCACCAAGGTCATCCGCAAGAAAGCCGTGAAGGAGGAGACTCCGATTGGCGACACCAAGGTCGAACCCTTGGCGGCCCGCCGTGGCGGCATGCCCGAGCCCAAGGTCGAGGCCGGCGAGGGTGGCCCGGTGCTCGGCGATAGCCGCTCCTCAGCCAAGGAGTTCGGCGCCAAGCTGAGCTCGACCGACGGCAAGATCGACCTGAGCCTCGACTTCAGCCAGAGCAACGTCCTTTATCTGGGCGGTCGGGCCGGCCTCCGCGAGACTTCAAGCTCGCTCGAAACGCTGGATTTGCCCCAGGCCGAGATTGCGATGGTCAAAAGCGGCGGGAAAATCGCCTACCGCTTGAAGGCCCTGGCCAAGGGCAAGGTCGAGGTCTTCGATTCGGCCAAGGGCTCCTGGAAAGAGATCGCTTCCGAAGGCCTCCCGCTCAAGGCCGGACAGCGTCTCCGGATCGGCGGCGAGGAAGTCCATTGGGAGCCGCCGGTGGCTCGCCTCCAGGCGGTGGGAGCGGGCGATCCGCCCTTCACTAAAGCGACTTTCGATGCGCTCTTTCTGGCTCGCGGAGCCGAGAGCGTCGAGCTGGTGGCGCTGGTCGAGACTCTCAACACCGGAACCAAGATTCCCGAGAACGGCTGGATCAGCAGCAGCGCCAATCCGGCCTTGCCTAACATGGCCCACAGCCCGGTCTACGGCACCTGGAAGCACTTCAGCCAGGCCGAGACCAAGCTTGACTACGAGCAGAACGGCCGGGCGATGAGCGCGATCGCCGAATACCGAGTCGAGATCCGCGGCGAGCAGCGCCTGGCCGACACCGTCGCCCGCCTCAAAGACCAATACAAAGAGCGATTGGTCGCGGTGGAAGACAGCGCCGGCCGCGGAACCACCGAATTTATCCTGCGGCGGCCCGGGCCCCAAGCCGACCAGGGCCTGATTCGGATCGTCCTCCAGCCCAAGGCGCTCAAGCTCCCCAGCGCCGACGAAGCCCGGCAAGTCTTGGCTGATTTCCGCAAGAACGATTTGCCCGACTTGTTGGCGGTCCTCGGCGAGGCCAAGACCACTCAAACCGGCTTGCCGGCCGGCACCGATTTGCGCAGCCGCTATGCCCAAAGCGTTCTCGACATGGTCGGCTACATCAAGGGCGGCGAGGGCAAGGAAGTTTTCGGCAAGAACCTGGAGACCGCCATCGAGGCCAGCGAGAAAGCGGCCAGCCCCGAGGATCGGGCCCGGGCCAGCGAGGAGGTGGCCCGGTTGGTCGCCTATCTCCGCGACGTGCCGATGCTCAAGGTCGAAGAGAGCTTGATGCATCGCAGCGCCGAGTTCCGCGATTTGACCGACATCGGACAGGCGGTCAAATGGCTCGAAGCCTCCGATGCCAAGGCCGGCAAGGCCGCTTGGGAGGACTATTCCCAGCTCGCCAAATACGAAGTCGAGCTCCGTACTTTGAGCCAGGAGCTGCGCCACCAGATTCCCCAGGCCGAGCAGAAACCGGGCAACCAGGTCTACGACGAATACGTCGCGGCCCGCGACCGGCTGGACGGGGCTCTGGGCCGCTTGGACAAGATTCTCAAGAGCTACGAAGGCAGCGAGGCTTACGTCAAGGATCAAGCCGCCCGGGCCGAAGCATTCAAGAGCAGCGCCAAGGAGGAGGCGGTTCTCGAAGTCACCGAGGACATGCTGGTGCCGATGGAAGGCGACACCAAGGTCGGCCGGACTCCGCCGAAGGCCAAGATCGCCGGCGCCAGCGACAAGGGCGACGATCAGCGGATCTTCAACCAAGCCGAGATCGCCTGGCTCGGAGTCTTCGGCGTGGTCGGCGCCGAAAACCTGGCCAATCCCAAGAGCGCCGAATATGGCCAAACCCTCTTCGCCGGTCTCGAATTTGCGCTGAAAAACCCCAGCACCGACCCGACGCACAGCGAATGGGCGATCACCCGCTTGGTCGCCGCGCTCCGCCACACCGCCCATGCCGAAGGCGGAGAGTGGAACACTTGGGTCCAAGAAACGCTGAATCCAACCTTGGCCGCTTACGGCCGCGGCACCGGCGGAGCCAAGCTGCGTCCGATACCTTTGAGCGCCGAGCAGCAGGGCTTTTTGAACGGCTCCCATGCCGAGATCAGCGCCGACAACGTCATGGACGTGATCGGCATGGTCCGGGCCAATTCGACCCAGGTCGCCACCCGAAAATACCCCCGGGCTTTCGCGCCGGAGCCTAAGGGCGTGGAAATCCTGAACCTGGCGATGCGGCGTTACGGCGCCCTGATCAAGGCCCAGGATCCCCAACTCCACGAATTCCTCCAAGGCTTCCTGCCCAAGACCAAGGCCCAAGCCTTTCCAGGAGCCGATCCGGCCCAGGGCGATCCGGTCGCGGCCCGCCGGGCCGCCGCCGTTCCGGTTACGGAGCCGGTCAAGCTCGGCAAGCTCGAGCTCGACGCCGGCCAAGGCCTGGGGGCCGACTTGGCCAGCTTCCAGAGCGACCGGGTCTATCTTTCCGAGACGGTCAAGCTGCCCGGCGTGACGATGACGCCGGCCCTGCGAGCCGAATTGAAAAAGGCCGAGTCGATTTTCGAGCATGGCGGGATGATCATCGAGCTTCGTCCCGGCAAGCCTTTGTTGATGGAGCGGATGAGCGGCGCCGAAACGATGAACGCGGTTCCGGCCGGGCCCGAGGTCGTCAAATTCTACGATATCTGGAAAGCCGAGCGGAGTTTCCAGCCGGTCGATGCCGCGACCGCCAAGTCGGCTTACACCGAGCTCAAGGCCCGGACCGATCGCCTGGGCATCAAGCTCTTCCTCGGTGAGGAGCAATCGCGCGGCAGCAAACGCGCCGACCTCGAGGGCGAAATTAAGCAGCACGGCGACGCCCTCGCTTATCTCAACCAGCTCATGAAGCTGCTGCCCGACTCGATGCTGGCCAACATGCACCTTAAGCAGATCCACCTGAGCGTTCCGCGCCAGGGCGCCGGCTTGCTCAGCTCCTACGATTCCGACACCGGCGCGGTTTATCTCTACAGCGGCGCCTTCACCGGGTCCCGCCGCTATATGTCGGCCCTCTTTTTTCATGAAACCGGTCACTCCACCGCCGAGCGCTACAGCACCGGACCGAAGGGCGACCCGAGCATTCCGATCGAAGTTCGCCAAACCATGGAAAGCGCCCACGCGACCCTGGTCAAGTCCGGCGCGATGCTCGGTCTCGACTGGGCGGCCGGCGCCAAGGATCGCGCTTCCTATCAGGGCTCATTCGACGAGTTTTTGGCCGAGCTGAACTTCATGTACGTCACCGCCGGGCCCAAGCTTCGCCAGCACATCGAGTCTTTCCCCGAAAAGTCGCGTGAACGGATGGCCTGGGATTTCGTCTATTCGGAGATCCGGGACCGAGTTTTCCAAGGCCGGGAGTACGACTACAGCGGCCTGAAGCCGACGCTCAAGCCGGTGGCGGCCGAAGCCAAGAGCGAGCCCAATCGGGATTTCATTCCGACCAAGGACATGGCCGACGGGTCGATCTTGGAGCTGGTCCTCTCACCGGCCACGGACTCGGCATACCAGACCAAGGAGCCGCACATCCTGATCCCGGCCGATCCCTCGGTCAGCGAAACCCAACTCTTCGGCATTCTCACCAAGAAAGGCGCCGACCTTTGGTTTTCGCCCCAGCAAAGAAACATTCGGGTCACCGATGCGGCCGGCAAGCTGAAGGGGCTGCGCGGCAGCCAGAGCCCGGTCAAGCTGGAGAGCGGCGATACCGTCGAGGTCGGTTTATTCAAGTTCAAGTACGACGGCGAGAAGCTGGCGCCCGACGGGACGCTGGCCATGCGGCGGGTCGATCCCCAGCCGGTGGCGGCTCCGAGCACCGCCGAGGGGGTGCTGCAAGACAATACCCCGACTCAGCCGCGCCAAGGAACTTACAGCCGTCAAACCACCGCTGAGTACGGCTCGGTCTCGGCCCATACCGACGAAGGCGTGGGCTACAGCAAGCCGGGCAAGCCGCCGGTCAACGAGGATGGCTTCCTCCAAGGCTCGAATTGGGCCATCGTCCTCGACGGGATGGGCGGCATGGGCAGCGGTGACAAGGCCAGCGCCGTGGCCGGCCGCGAATTCCAACGCTTGATGGAAGACCCGGCCTTCAACACCGGCCGGGTCGAGAACTTGGTGGATGCGATGGTGCAGGCCGGCGACAAGGTCAACCTCGAGGTCAACGGCGGCCCGGCCATGAGCGCCGAAAGCGGCACCGCCGCGGTCGCGCACCGCATCCTCAAGCAGCCCGACGGCAGCTATCAAGTGCAGCTGGCGGTGAGCGGCGACGCCGCGGCGATCATTTTCCGGCCCGACGGCCACGGCGGCTATGAAATGCGTTTTCGGACCGAGGAGCAGTCGGCGGTGGCCGAGGGAAGACGGCTCGGGGAGATCACCAACACCTTGGTGGCGAGGCGGAATCACCTCGCCAATGTGGTGACCGGCGGACTGGGCCTGAACAAGGTCGCCAAACCCCAGGGCTACACCCAGACGATTGCGCCGGGCGAGCGGATGCTGATGTTTTCCGACGGGATCGGCGACAGCTTCAGCAAGGAAGAGCTGGGACATATCCTGCGCGGCGCCAAGTCGGCCGAAGAGGCCCAGACTCGAATCGTCGAAGCGGCCCACCTCAAGATGACCCGTTTGAAAAATGGCCGGGCGGCTTTTAGGGACCCTCAGCAGATTTTGGGCTTGCCCGACGGCCAGAACGGCATGATCGGCGCGGTGGCCGTCGACGGCTTGGCCGGTTTCTACATGGGCAAGGACGGGACGATCTACGGCCGGGTCGTGGAGTTTCGCGACGGGGCCGGCAGCCGCCAATACGGGATCGAAGTTCCCTGGGCCAAGGGCCAGTATTACACCGAGAATGCCCGGGGCGAGGGGGTCGTCGTCGCCGGCACCTTCAGCTCCGACCGCGGCTATTACGGTCCGGTCGACAAATACAAGGCCGACAACCTGACGGTCCACGCCTATTTCCACGACGTTCCCGGGGCCAAGGCGCCGCCGGGCCGGGTCAAGCCCGAGCCGGCCACCGACCCCGATCAAACCCAAGTCTTCCTCCGGCCGGCCAAGGCCAGCCAGGGATCGGACGGCAGCTGGAGCTTCTCGCTGCAGGGCAAGCAGACCATCGCCCTGGGTCGGAACGTCAAGGAGGGCCAGATTTTATTGACGGATCAGACCGTGTCCCGGGAGCACGCCACCATCCTTCTCAACCAGGGCGAGTATTTTATCTACGACAAGGGTTCGACCAGCGGGACTTTTGTCAACGGGCAGAGGGTGCCCCGCGACGCCTCCTTGGTCATGCTGCCCGGAGCCACGGTCCAGCTCGGGAATTCCGTCTTCACCTTCCAAATCATGAGCGACGGATCGGCCCGGTTGACTCCGAGCAACTAATCGGCTTTCTTTCCGAAAACCGCAATTCAGCCATTGATTTTTGGGGGCAACATGCCGATGCGCGAAGCGGCGGCTATTCCTGCAATTATTTCGGGTTCTTCGGCGCCTGTTGAGGGAATGGCCGGGCTGCGCCCCTTGCTGGAGTCGCCGGCCTGCGGGACGACCGAGCGGGCCGAGCTTCTGGCCATCGCCGGCGAAAAAGATCCGGAGCTGCGCCAAGACGCCCTCCGCAGCTTCGCTTCGCGCCAGGAGGCCAAGGGCCGCCCGGATTACGCCGCCGCCGCCTACCAATTGACCCTCAACATCGGCGACGACTCGCGAGCCCGGCGGCGTTTGAAGGCCCTGCTCGGCGAGGGCAATTTCGGTGACAGGGCCGAGCAGATGCTCGGCAATTTCTTTCGCCAAGCGGCCAGTCCGGAAATGCTCGGCGGCATGGCCGCCGGCTCGCTGGTCGGACAAGCGATCCAAGCTTTCTCGCTGAGTCGGCTGCTCGGGGCCGAAGCCTCGGCCTTCACCCGCGGTTTCGGGGCCCGGAGCTTGGCGACGGCCTTGGGGCTCTCGGGCGAAGTGCCGGCGGTGGTTCTGACTTCAAAGGGCTTGCAAGAGGCTCAAGGCCATTCGGCCGATTGGAGCGCCAGGGCCCTGGGCCATGAGTTCTCGGCCATGGCCGTCAGTCTCAGCCTGCTCAAGTGCGGCTCGGCCCTGGGTCATCGAGCCCAGGCCGGCTTCGATCCGGCCGGCATCGGTTCCCGGCTCAGCACCGCGCTGCTCCCCACGGCCAGCGCCGGCACCGCGCTCTTCGCCGCTCATCGCTTCGAATCTTGGATCGGGCTGCGGCCGCCCAGCGACGCCGCCTCGGCGCTCTTCGACTCGGCGGCCATGCTCCTTCAACTCCAGGTTGGCGGCCGTCTCCTGAACTCGGTGACCGGCGGAGCCCTTTCTCGAACCCTCGGCGAGCTTCAATTGCGCAGCCGTCTCGCCGAGACCCCGCGCTTCCCCGAGGGCCCCCAAGCTTTCGGGGCCTGGGACTTCGCCGAAGTCCACGCCCGCCGCGGCGGCATGCCGGCCTTGGTTTCGACGCTCCCGCCCCGCGACGCCGCGAAAAAGCTCGGGGCCGAGATCAACCAGATGTCGTCCCTGAACGGCCATGGTCTCGGCGACAGGTTCTTGAAAAGCCGCCTGCCGCGCAGGTTGTCCGAGCTGCTGGGCGTCGAGGAGAGCGACCCGCGAGTCGCTTCGATCGTCGACAATTACGGGAAAACTCCCTTCCACTACCGGGAAGGCGATATGCGCAGCGCTTATTTCGAGATGCTGACCCGGACCCAACTGAGGGGAACCGAGTTCTTGGCCGAGGGCCGGGAGATTCCGGCCGTCGACCTCATGCACAGCGCCGGCCTCATCCTGCGGCGGGCGATGGAGATGAATCCTTTCCACGGCGGCAGCGGCAGCTTCTACGACTATCTAACCCAGGTCGCCTTCGAGCGAACCCTGCGGGGCGGGAACGTTCCGGCCTTCGATGCCTTGGTCTACACTCTGGCCGTCCGCCAAAGCCCGGCCGCCTTGGAAAGTTTTTTCCGCGAGCATCAGCTCCACTTCCCTTACGAGCGCCAAGCCATCAGCCGTCACAACCAGCCGCTGAACCCGACCCCGGTGCTGCGGAAGCTCGAGGAGTTTCCGGTTTCGGAAAAGGTTCGATTTTGGCTCTCCGAATACATCTTGAGCTACGAGATGGGGCTTCATTCCAATGATTTTCCGAAGGCGCCCCACAACCAATACTTCTCGCACGATGGCCAAACCCATCGGAGGAATTTCCTCGACCGCGACGACGTGTTCGATTCGCTGCACCGGATTTTCGCCGATCCGGCCAATCGCCGAGCTTGGAGCCAGGGCCTCGAGGAGCTCGTGCGCCGGGCCGAGAAAAGCCCGGTCCCGCTGCTTTATTTCGACCGTTTCTTCAAGCTGGTCGGCTCGGGCGACCTGACCGAGAAGATCTCGGAGCTGGTCGCCGACAGCAGTTACAATCCTTTCGGCGCTTGGCAGGGCTCTTCGATCAACGGCACGGTCTACACCGGGTTCCTCACCGATCCGGTTTTGAGTCAGAGGTTCCGGGAATTTTACCGAGTTTTGCCGGAGCTGCTTCATCCCGAGCAAAGCTCCCAGCGGCGGGTCGAATACCGGGCAAAAGCGGCGGAGCTGTTGGAAGGCCGGGAGAATTTCGGCGCCGATCAAATCTTGGAGCTGCTGTACCAACGGCCCACCGCCCGGGCCATCGCGGCCCGCGAGGCCATCCAGTCGGGCGAGGTCGGCCTCGAAGTCCTGACGCGCGATGGCATGGAAGCCCTGATGAAAGCGCTCCATCCGGCCCAAAAGATCGGCAATCTTCACGACGCGCTTTACTTGCCGGCTTCACGCAGCCCCACCGGCCGGCCCTACATCGCCATCCTCGAGCTCGATCCCCGTTTGAGCCGCGAGCAGAAGATCGCCCGCGCCCTCTTTTTGGCCGGCTACGTGGTCCATGAATACGACCACCATCTCCATTCGCCCCAATTCAACATCCGCAAGCGGGGCGACCGCCTCAAGCTCGAGATGCGGGGTTGGCTCGAGGAAAACCTCTACCTTTTGACGCAAGGCGAAAAATCCGTCTGGGAAGACGCCGAGCTTTACTCGCCCACCGGCTTTGGGGTTTACCTTCGGACCCACATCGAACGCCAATATCTCCACGAGGACCGCGATTACCTCCAAAAGCTGCCCTGACCGTCCCAGGCGGCATGGAACTTGCTCCATTTCACCAACGGCTAATTAGGGGGCCCAGGCTGGGGTCTGTGCCCTCCGATTTGTGCAATTTTTCCTCATTCTTGGGATGGGAATGGGGTCGGGGTACACCAGCATGGAAAAAGCCTTCGTCCAATCCGAGACCAACGCCAATTTTTTCTTCGATTTGTTGAGCCAGGAGCCGGGCTTTTCCGACGCCTCGCTGGACGGGGCTCACTCCGAGGAGATGGCGGGCGGGCCGGGGACGGCCGGGACCAAGGCCAATGCCGAAAAAGACAATAAAATTCAAGGCCGTGAGGTCATCGCGGCCGCTTTCAACAAGATCACCAAGTATTATCCCAAGATCACCGAGCATTTTAAGAACCTGGGCCTGGACCTGACCGCCATGGTCGGCACCGACGGCAAGATTAAGGCCGATTTCATCGCCGCCGCCAAACGCCGCCTGATGGGCGAGGATTCGGCGGCCAAAACGAAGTCACTCGACTTCCTGGCTGCTCAATTTTTGATCGCCGAGCAAACCGGCGTTTCGAACAAAGACCCGCTGTTCCTGGAAAAATGGGAGGCCTTTTCCAAGCTTCCCGAAAAGGATCGCAAAGACCAGGTCAACGCTTTTCTCAAGTCGGATCAGCAGGCCGCGAAGTTCGTCCGCTGGGCTTTCCGGCTCTCCGAGCTTTCGCTTTTGCCCTTCAATGACCAGGTCGCCATTTTGAAAGAGTGGGGCGGTGTCGGCGAAGCGTCGGCCAAGGCGGGCTTGGCGCCGCTCTGGCAAGATCGAGGCTTGCCCAAGGTTGTCGCCCAAGCCGCGTTGCTCAAGGGTTTGGATTTGGAGGAGCAGGCCAAGGCCCTGTCCGACGATGCCGCCAAGCCCAAGCTCGCCGAAGCCCGGCTCTTGTTTAGGGCCGCCGCCGAGCTCGACAATGAGAATCCGTTGGCCCGCCGGCGGCTCGCGATCTATTTGGTCCGCGAGGGCAAGCTGAGCTCGGCCGGCTTCCACATCGGCGTCGCCATCCAGAACGAAACCGAATTGCGTTACATCCTCGAGAATGTCGCCGGCTTGCAAAAGCAGGACGCCCGGCTCTACGCGCCGGCGCCCGACGCCTATAGCTTTGCCGCCGATCAGCTGATCCAGGCCAAGCGCTACGATACCGCCGCCCTGGTCTACGGCGAGGCCGCCAAGGCTGCTCAGGCCCGCGGCGATTCGGCCGCCAACACCGCCTTCATCCAGAAGAAGCTGGCGGCCGAGGAGTCGGCCAAGCCCTTCGAGATCCTTTTCACCGACAAGAACAACCCGGTCGCGGCCCGGCTCTACAAGGCGCTTCGCGACCAAGGCATTCCTTCCTCGCTGATGGAAAGCGCCGTGAGCAATGACCACAAGGTCAGCGCCAAGGAAGTCCTGTCCTACCTCGGACAAAACTGGAACGATCCGCGGGTTCGCAAGGCCCTTCAAGCCCTCAAATTCCCGACCCTGCCCTGGGACGTCCCCGGCGCCAAGCTGCCCTACGACAACGAGGCTTTCCGCAAGCTCGACTTCGCCGGCAAGATGCTGGCTTGGCACGATTACGATGTCGCCGAGATGAAGAAGCAAGAGCCGGTCGATGGGAAGGAAATCGCCCGGCACCAGCGCTTGGCCAGCTACTACGATCCGGAGAACCCGGCCCGGAAATCCGAGCTCGGCGAAACCCTGCTCCAGCTTCGCGATTATCCGGCCGCGGCCACCGCTTTCGAAGAGGCTTTCGCCGACGGCGGCTCCAAGGATTTTGCTCTCAAGACCAAGGCCGGCGCCGCCCATTTCGGCGCCGGCGACTTCGAGAAGTCGCGGGCCGCTTACACCGCCGTTCTCGAGAAGAATCCCAAGGACGCCCAAGTCCTGATGCTGCGCTACGAGGCCAGCAAAGAAATCTTGCAGACCGTCGACGAGGCCAAGGATCCGAAGCGCTACAAAGAGCTGTCGGCCGCCGCCGGCGCCGATTACGCAATGAGCCTGACGCTCAAGCCCGAGACCGAGAAAGCCAAGATCAAGGATATCGAAAAGGCCCTCGAAGGCCTTCATGCCAACAACGGCGACAAGGCCAAGGCCGTGGCCAAGCTCGCCGGCTTGAAGGAGCCGGAGCAGGCCGGCGGCATCACCAAGCGCGAGGTCCTCGCGGCGGTCGAAGGTTTGGCCGAAAACTACCTCAAGCTCGCCGAGCAGAGCTATGCCGATCCCAAGGACGTCGAGACGGTCCGGGCCGGGATGAACGGCCTGGCCAGCGAGACCTTCGGCGTCTTGGCCCGCTTCGCCCAGGCCGACTCCGATCCCGAAGTCCAAAAGATGGCGGTGATCTACGAGTCCTACCAACTCATCGCCGAGGGCAAGCTCGACGCGGCGGTCGAAAAGCTCAAGCCGGTCGAGAAGATGCCGGAAGCCAGCCGGGTTCTAGCCACCCTCGAGAAGGGCAAGCTCCGCCTTTACAACGAGGCGGCCCTCCAAGTCTGGGAAGTCTACAACCAGGACCTGGAGCAGGCCGAGCTCAGCGAGAGCAAGGGTTGGTACTCGGGGATCGGGATGTCGAGCAGCGATGTCACCGCCAAGTTCAAGCTGGAGAAAGAGCTGACCGACGCGGTCCGCTTGAAGATCGAGACCGGCGAGGCCTTCACGCTGAAGGACGCCCTCAGCCAGATCTCGACCGATGGCGCCGAGAATTTGCGGGAGCGGGCCAAGTTCCTGCTCAGCCCGGCCGCGCTGACCGGCGATCAGAGCGCGGCCGGCGACATCATCGACTTGGTCCACAAGGTTCCGCCGATCATGGAGCGCTCCCAACGCATCCTGCAAAAGGCCTGGAGCTTGGAGAAAGAAAACAAGGCCCTGAACGGAGCCTTGGCGCTTTACGGCCTGATTCACGAGGCGTCGGACGACGATTTCATGAAGGAGCGGGCCAAGAAAGGCCTCGATGCCCTGCAGGGCAATGCCAGCTTCGGCCGCTCTTTTGAAAAAATTTCCGGCCAAGTCTTCGGCGCCGCCAACAGCAAGAACGTCTTCGTCGACATCGGCTTCATGTTCGTCGCCGCCGGTCTCGGCAACTTGGTCAAGCTGCAGATGCTGCGGAAATTCGAGCAGGCCGGCGTCAGCGGCTACAAGGCCATCGTCATCGCCGGCGGCCTCGGCCTCGGCGCCGAAGTCACCACTCTGTGGGGCTTGAACACTCTCAAGGAAGCGGCCCTCAGCGATCCTTCCAAGGTCTTCACCGCCGAGCATCTGGCCAAGAGCTACGGCGCGACCCTGATCATGATCGGCGGCCTCAAAGGCTTCGGCAAGGTTGGCCAGACCCTTGGCCCCAAGGCCGCCAAGAGCCTCAAGTTGCTCGAGGCCAATGGCACCCAGCTCAGCAAGGGCGGTCAAAGGCTGGTCTGGGGCTTCGGCCACAGCGCCGGCCTCGCCGGAATGATCGCGACCAGCCATATCAATCAAGGGTTGAATCTGACGCCCAAGCCCATCGGCGGCTGGAAGGAGGGCTTGGTCCACGAGGTTTTGGGCTATACTCAATTCGCGCTCGCTCATGGAGCCGCCGATCGGTTGGTTGGCGGCAAGATGCACGAAACCTCGATGCGCCAGCACGGCGAGGTCGCCTACCGGGAATCGCTGCTTTTGGCCCGGGGCCACGCCGACGCGATGGGCTTCAAGGCCGAAGCGCTCAAGATCCAAGTCGCCGAGGACGGCAAGCTCAAGGTCGACGGCAAGCCCTTGGAAGAGTTCGACGCCGAGAGCAAGTCCTTCATCGAAACCCAGCTGGTGAAGGCCAAGGACGGCACCGTCAAGGACCAGACGATTTTCGTCGACGGCAGCTCCCGCCGGCTCCTGGTCACCTTGATGACCGACGCCGGACTCAATCGTCCCGGCTTCTCGGGCCTTTGGCTGCGCCAGCTGATTCAAGGCAAGATGTTCGCCGAGGCCAATGCCTATCTCGACAAGTACTCGGTGCCGCTCCGCTTCGGCAAGGACGGCCAAGTGATCGCCATGGGTTCGCAGCCGGGTTCGGCCCATTCGCTGCTCGGCATCATCTCCGAGGGCGGAAAGGTCGAGCCGATCAGCGATGACCAGATCCGGGATTTGACGCCGACGCCGATCCAAAAACCCAAGCGCAAAGGCAAAAAAGACAAAGTCCAGCCCGATGCCGGTGGCGAGGACAGCCCCTTCGTGCCGGCCCGCAAGGCCCTGCCGCCGGCGAAGACCGGGAGCAAGCCGCCGCCGCCTCCGCTCCGGCGGCCGATCAGCGACAAGCCCCCGACGCCGAAGGCCTTGCCGCCGATTCAGCCCTTGCAAGGCGCTCGATGGGTCGAAGATTACACCCGCATCGCCGAGGCCGAATTCGCCGGCAAGGAAACGATGTTCCGCGAGGGTTACAATACCCTGAACGATCGGGTCAAAAAGGACGGGCGTTTCAACGACGCCAAATTCTGCGCCGCGATGGAAAGAGAGTTCCGGGAGACCCTCGACGCTTTGCGGCCGATCCTGGAGAAGATGGGCAAGGGCGAGCCGGAGAAGGATGGCGACCCCCGCACCGTTCTGGGCCAAGCTCTCTTCGTCAACGTCGTCGAAGGCAAGCTGACCTTGGCCGACGCTCGCCAGCTCACCGCCGGCGCGCTCGCCGGCCACTACCGAGTCGAGAAGGCTCCGGGCAACGAGTATCGCCTGGTTCCGCTCTATCACGGAGTCGAGGTCAAGCCGGGCACTTCGCTTTTGGTCGGCAAGTCGGGCAAGGAGGTCCGGGCCATTCCGGGCCAAGGCCTGGTCAACGAGACCCTCGCCGGCAATGTCAGCGTCAACTTCGAATTTCGCCAGCAGGGCGGCAAAACCACCGCCATCTTCGAGGGGCGGCCGGGCGAGGCCATCGTCGAGGTCCTCGATCCCAAGACCCAGGATTTCCGCCGCCTGAAGGCCGACGAGAAGGTCGAGATTCAAGACGGCGAGGTCGTGCTCCTGGGCGGCGATCCCTACGTTTTCCGCTCGGCCGAAACTCTGGCCAAGGACCTCAAGGCCCGCACCGAGCTGCTCGAGGAGCGAGACGCGATCTTCTACCTCCGCGGCCGGGTGGCCCAGCTCGAGAACGGCACGTCCGAATGGAAGCGCGAAGCTCTCAACTTGGTGAAGCGCACCAAGGCCTTTGATCAATTGCTCGAGCGGGACGCCCGCAACTCCGACGGCAGCTCCAGCATCGAAACCGAGCTGGTCGGCCTGGCCGGCGGCACCACGCCCTTCGCTCCGGCGGCCCGCCAAGCGCTCAAGGCCGAGCTCAACCCGGCCGACTACCGGGCGGCCCAGGTCAAGATCGCCGAGCCGATGGTCGAAAGCCATCGCGAGGCCATGGAAGAGGTTTATCAATACCTGAACGGGCTGTATGCCGATGAGATGATCGAGCATCGCCTCAGCCAACAGCTCAACGACCATCAAGGCAAGCTGATCGACAATCCCCACGTCCGGCTCAAGGATCCGGCCGACGTGGCGCCGAAGATCGCCCGCCGGGGTTGGTTGGCGATGGAGCCGATGACCGATTACGCCGGCGCCCGGATCGTGGTGAAGAACACCAACGACGCGATGGTGGTCGCCGCCGACATCGAAAAGAATCTCAAGGTCCGCGACGTCTACACCGAAAAGGGCCATCAGGAGATGGACATCATCGGTCAGGAGTACGTCGGCGGCAAGGAGACCATGGAGGTCACCTTCCGCAAGGACAAGGACCATCCCGACCGCCTTTTGGTCGGCAGCAGCACCGGCTATCGGGCCATGCACATCGTGGTCGAGCACAATGGCAAGCCGGTCGAGATCCAGATCCAGACCGAGTCGATCTTCAAGTGGGGCAAGATCCAGCACTCGTTGATCTACAAGAATCAGAATCTCCCGGCCGAAACCTTCAAGCAGCTGAACGACTACTGCCGGGACGTCGCCGCTTACTTGACCGCCTTGGAGGATGGCCAGGGCAAGAGCGCCGTGCCGCGGCCGGCCGATCCGGCTCTGTCCCTCAATTTGCCGAAAGAGCAAAGGCTCGGCATCGAGCGGGACATCGAGCAGATGGATCGGCTGATGGATTTTTACGAGAAGGTGGATGAATCCGATGCGAAAACCCGGATCATCCCTCGCAGCCAGCTCGAGGGATCTCCCAAGCCGGTGAGCGACAGCGACGTCACCAAGAAGATGCGCCTTCCGATCGCGCCGCCCCCCCCGAGGAAGGATCCCAAGAAAGACGGCGTGCCCGAGCGCCGCGGCGCCGCCGGCGGCGCCAAGGCCGATCTGAGCGGCATCAGCGATTCCAAATCGCCGGTCCAAACGTCGGTGACGGCCGAGTTGCATTTCGGCAAGGGCCGAGTCTTGAAAATCAACTCCGAATCCAAGGTCGCGATCTTGGGCAGCGGAGCCGGAGCCGAGCTGCGCATCGAAGGCAACAAGGCCATCGCCGCCGAGCACGCCGAAATCACCCGCGATGCCAAGGGCCGCAGCTTTGTCCGTCCGCTCCACGGAAACTCGGTCGAAATCCGCCGGGAGAACCGCTGGGTCGAGCTGAGCCGCGACGGCAAGGCCGGTCCCCAGGAGCTGGTCGCCGGCGACCGGATCCGCATCGGCGGCATCGAGTTCACTTGGAAACCGGCGCCGGCTCCCGAGCAGTCCAAAGCCAAGGTCATGCAAGCGCCGACTCCGCCGCCGCTGCCCAAGGATCGGCTGATGGAGGAGGCTTACCAGCGCCATGCCGATCGGGCCGATGGCAAAGGCACCGACTTGGCGATGCTGATCGAGACTTCGGACAAGGTCCTGGCCGGTGAGCAAGGCGAGTGGAGCCCGAGCTACGCCCCCTCCTTCAACCCCGACCGCTCCAATGTTCCGGTCGTCGTCAGTCCCTTTCGCTTGACCAAAGCCGAATTCGCCCAAGCCAAGGAAAAGGGCGAGCTCCAAGACACGGCTCCCTTGACCTTGAGGGTGACGGTCCGCGGAGAGCAGCGCCAGGCCGACCTCAAAGCTCGGTTGCAGACCCAATACGGCGCTTCGCTCCATCAGGATCCCAAGGACGGCTCCTGGATGCTGCGGAACTCCGCCGGTCAGGCTCAAGTGAAGGTCGTCTTCGAGTCCCGGCAGCTGAAAATTTTCACGCCGGACGAAGCCCGGGCGCTTTACGAGCAATTCGCCGGCGAGTCCTTGCCTCTATTGACCGCCTGGCACAACGATCCCAGCGGCCGGCTCACCGTCGAAAACAGCTATGCCTATCGCATGCTCCTGCTGGTCGGCCCGGGCCAAGACGCCCAGGGCAAGCTGCGCTTCGGAACCAATTTCGAAGAAGCGGTTCGCCGCTACGAGACCGAGACCGATCCGGTCCAGAAGGCCCGAGCCGGTGAAACCCTGGCCACTCTCTGCGCCTATCTTCAGGACACTCCGGTCAAGATCCAGGAGTTCAAGCTCCTGGAAGAAGTGGCCATCTGGAAAGACAACCAAGAATTCGCCAATGCCCTGAACAAAGCCCGGGATGCCGGCGGGGCCTTGGCCACCGAAGCCAAGGTCGCCTTCGAGGCTCTGCAAGAGCTGCAACATTGGGGCACCGATCTTCGAAGCCTGGGCGAGGTATTGCGAGCTGGAGTGCCGATCGCCGATCGCCGCGCCGGCGAGCCCAAATTCGACGCCTATCAGAAAAAAGCCGACGATATCCGCCATACCTTGAACGAGATCCGGGATTTCTCCAGGCGATTGGAAGAAGCCGGTCTCAAGCGCAAGGGTCCGCCGCCCCTGCCCGACGCCAAAAAAGACATTCAAGGCGCCTCCGACCAGCCCAGCTTCGACGTCCGGAGCTTCGACCCGGTTACCTTGGAGAGCCTCCGAAGCTTTGGCGTCCTCAACGTCGAGAAGCTCAAGGATCCCACCGGCCCCGAATACGCCCAGACCTTGATCAATGGGATGGATCACCTGTTGAAGCAGCCGGTCAATGGCCATGCCAACCACGAGATGTTGGTTGGCCGCCTGATCACCGCCCTTCGCGAATGGGAGCGCCGCTCGGGCACCCGGGTGGAGGGGCTCGAAGAATATCTTCAGTTCCATGGACGCGACCGATTGGGCGTGCCCTTTGGCGCTCCCCTGCCGGTGACTCCGCCGCCGGAAAGGCTCTCGCTCTCCGCCACCGAGCAGGAACGGCTCCAGGTGAGCGAAATCAATTCCCAAAACGTCCTGACGGTGGTCGAGAAAATTCGAGCCGAGACGACCCAGATCGGCAAGATCGGTGGATTCAAATCTTTCCGCTTGGATCCGGCCAATGAGACCCTGCTTTGGCGCATCCTCCAAAATTTCGGACCCTACATCCAGCACATGCGGCCCGAGCTCGGCTCCTATCTCTCCTCGCTGTTCGAAGCCCGGCAGGTTTACAAGGCCAATCTGGAAACGGAAGGCTCGACCGGTGGATCGGGCGAGAACAAGGTTCCCGAGCGCCGCGGTGAGACTGCGGCGGCGAGAAAAACCGGTGTCCCGGACGCCGGCGATCCCTTGGGCTTCCATTACGTCGAAGAGATCCCGACCCATAGCCCGCTCGGCAAGGAGCTGCACTCCCTGGCCCATCCCAGGCCTCCGCTGTCCAAGCTGGTGCCGGGCTTGACCCGGGAGCTCGAAGCGAAGTTCGAGCGCGGCGCCCGGGTCCAAAGATGGCCCAACGGCCAAATGATGCTGGCCGATCCGCCCAGCGGTTCCGACTCGGTGGTGATCCGGCCGGCCACGCCGACCGAGGTCAAGGCCTACCTGGCCTGGAAAGAAAAGCGCGGCTTCGTCCGCATTCCCTCGGTCCAAGGCCTCAAGGCTTGGAAAGCCTTGGAAGCCCGGGCCAAGGAGCTCGGCGTGCTCCTCTACGAGGGCGCCGATCCGACCCAAGGGCCGCTCCAGGGCGCGGCGCTGCGCGAATTCGTCGCCAAGAACGGCGGCCAGATCGCCCAGCTCCAAGAGCTCTTCGATTTTCTCCCGGCCTCCTACTTCGGCGCCGGCCGGATCAAGCGGATCTTCCTCAAGTCGCCGCGGCAGGACGACGCTCATTTCAGCGCCTACGACGCCGCCACCGGCTCGCTCTATCTCTATTCGGGCGCCTTTGCGGGCTCGAAGCGAAATATGGCCGCGATTTTCCTCCATGAAACCGGCCACGGCAACGCGGCCCGCTATCGGCTGAATTCCGAAGGCGACTCCCAGATTCCTTGGGCGGTTCGCCACGACGTCGCCCAGGCCCACCGGGTGATCGTCAAGGGCAAGGCTCTCTTCGCCCTGGAATGGGGCGGCGGCAAGGCCGAGCGCCTGCGGATGCAGGAGCAGAGCTTCGAGGAATGGTTGGCCGACGTCCAGCTGGCCTACGTCGCGGCCGGCCCCGAGCTGCGCGCCCATATCAACAAGCTGCCGGAGAACTCGGCCGAGCGGAAGGCTTGGGACTACGTTTACACCGAGCTCAGCGACCGCGTCTTCGAAGGCACCGAATACGACTATCCCAATCCTGCGGGGACCAAGACCCTTCCGCCGGACCAGCGCAAGACCTTGAAATACATCCCGGGCGGAAAATCCGAGACCCCCGCCAAGGATCCAGGTCCGGTCCCGACACGGATCGAAGTGCCCGAGGCCTATCTTCATGCGGCCCAAGGGGCCCAGCACACTGTCGAATCGGTCAACTGGGGCGGCATCGCCGCCAGTCGACATCCCGGCATCGGCGCCAAGGAAAAGGGCAACAACGAGGATCGCTATTCGATCGGCTCCTTTGATCTGCCGGACGGAAGCCATGTCACCCGCTCCTACGTCATCGACGGCATGGGCGGCCAGGGCGAGGGCAAGGGCGAGCTCGCCGGAGTTTTCATCCGCTACGTCCTCGAAAACGCCAGCCGTCATCCCCAAATGAAACTGGAAGACGCCATTCAAATGGCGGATCGCCAATGGATGGAGCATCCCACTCACCGGGAGATCGCCGGAAGGCTGGGGCTCGACAAGGCGCCCGGCGCGGTCGTGCTGGGCATGGAGGTTCACGACAAGGGCAAGGGCGATTACGACGTCAAATTCGCCCACGTCGGCGACTCCGAAGGCTTCCTGATGGATGCAGGCTTCAACGTTGACCCCGCCGCCTACACCACCCGGGAATTCCTGACCAATCGGGTTTTGCCGCGGGGCCTGACTTTGTTCATGCGGGTCAATCCTTACCGCAATGCCGTCGACCAAGCCCTCGGCAGCCGCCAAAAAGACCAGCCCGCGCTCCGGGTCGACACCTCGACCCACAAGGCCCAGAAGGGCCAAATCGCCGTCCTCGGCAGCGATGGGCTCTTTGAGAACTTCATTGGCAAGGGCGAGATGGCCGATTTGCTGAAAGCCAGCGGCGCCAAGACTTCCGGCCAAATGCAGATGGTCTTGATGAACGAGGCCCTGATTCGGATGTCGATCTTCGATCGCTTCGCCCGCGAAAATCGCTGCGGCCAAGCCATCACTCACGGCGACTATGTCCAGGCTTACCAGGAAGTTTGGGGCAGCCCGCCGCCGGCCGGCCAATGGCGCTATGAGGGCATGATCCTGACCGGAAAGGGCTTGATCCTGGATCCGAGGGTGGACCAGGCAACGGATAAGGCCAAGGGCTATCGAGGCTCCTTCAAGCGGGACAACATCACGGTCCTGGTCCAGATCTTGGGCGAAAAGGTCACCTCGAAGGCCAAGGCCGAGGAAAACTTCAGGCCGGCGGCGATTTTGGGGCCGACCGGACCGATGACCATTCCGGATCCGAGCCCGATCCTGGAAAAGCTGATGAATTTAAAGCCTTAAAAATTTCAATAAGACCAGCAACTTGTGTACATTTCGGCCGAGATAAAGGCCGCACCATTGACGAAGAGGGGGCATAGCCATGCCGGTCGCGACCGGCTCGGCGCGTCCGCCTGCGCCCGAGCTGAAATTCCAAAGACCGAAGCCCGAGGGTGAGGAGTCCTTCTCCGACCTCCAAGGCCGCTTTGCGACTTGGTGTCAAAACGCTCGGTCGGAGCTTGGCTTCCCTTCGGCCGAAGCGCTTTCTCTTTTGAAAGAAGCCGACGAGGAAATCTTCGTCGCCGCCTGGACCCAATTCGCCGGCCGTCAAGAACGGGCCGGCCACGAGGACCGGGCGGCCGCCATTTACTCGCTGCTCCAAGACCATCCCGCCGCTGCCAAAGCCAAGCGACGCTTGGCGGCCCTGCGCGGCGAAGGCGAATTCGGCTTGCGGGCCGAGCGGATGATCCGGACTTTCAACCAACAAGCTTTCGATCCGGCCGTGCTCGGCGGAATGATGGCCGGCACCACGGTTTTCACCGGGCTCCGCCTGGCCGGGCTTTCCCGGCTCTTGAACGCCGAGGCCGGCCTTTGGACCCGCGGGCACGGCGCCAAGTTTCTGGCTTCGGCGCTGGGCTTTGGCGGAGAGGTCCCGACCTTCCTGCTGGCCAGCAAGGGCTTGAACCAAGCGATGGGCCACCGCCAAGATTGGCAGGCCGGGACCTTGCTTCATGAGGGCGCGGCTCTGGGCTTGAGCTTGCTTTACTTGAAGGGCTTCGGGGCCTTGGGCCGGAAAGGCGCCCAGTGGCAAGGCGGCAAGGTCGCTTCGCGGCTGCTGCCCGAAGTCAGCGCCTTCGCCGGCCTTTACGCCGGCCGCCAAACCGAAGCGGCGCTGGGCTTCCGCCCGCCGAGCGACACCGAGACGGCCCTCACCGAATCCTTGGTTTTCTTGCTCCAGCTCAAGGCCGGCGGCGATCTCAGCCACCGGCTCATGGGCCGAGCCTGGAACGAGGCCCTGCGGGCGAGCCAATGGCGGGCCCATCAGTCGTCGCCGCCGCTTTCGCCCAAGTTTCTCTCGACCTTCAGGCCGGCCCCGGCTTTCGCCGGAGCGCGA
Source organism: bacterium (assembly GCA_035281585.1). Taxonomy (NCBI): domain Bacteria; species bacterium. Next base: position 21,810 of record DATEDP010000069.1, on the reverse strand, counting down.
GCTTGGGCCAGCGCCGAGAAGCCGGCGACCAAGGGATCCGAAGCCGTCTACATGACCGCCGATCAACCGCGCTACTCGGCGACTTTCGATCGAGACGCGATGGAGGGCACCTTCAGCCGGAATTTTCCGCCGCCGCCGGAGGCCTCGGCCGAGCTCAAAAGCAATTACTCCGAGATCGTGTCTCGAATCGTCCGGAACATCCAAAACAGCCCCGGGCTCGACAAAGTCGATTTCTTCACGAGGCTGAGCAACAGCCGGATCAAGGACGTCTTCAATGACCGGCAGGAGATGACCGCGCGGATTCAGATCCTCGACTACGCCACGACTTACTGGAGCAATGTTCTCAAGATGAACCCGCTGCGCCGGGCCAGCGGCTGCCTCTACGATCACTTAATGCAGGAAGCCCTGGAGCGGGTTTACCGCGAGGGCGAGCGCGAGGATTGGGATGCCTTGATCAAAGTGGCCGGCTGGGATCGCCACACCCATAAGCTCGAGCTTTTCCTGCAGGAGCGGGGCTGGGACCAGCGCTATGCCTTTCAAGACAAGCCCGAGGACGGGCGCTTGGCCAAGCTCTGGCGCGACGCCGCGGCCTGGTATCGCAAAAAAATTCAAAAACAGCCGCCGGCCCGCTGGACTTACGCCTCGGAAGTTCAGGCTCTGCCGCTCTCGCCGCCGAGCAAGGTCGCGGTCACCCGTTATCTCGATACTTTCCTGCACGGCCGTGAAGCCAAGAAATTCCTCGAGTCGGAGCACAACTACATCCTGCTCAAGGGCGAGGAGCGCAAGCGGGTGACTCCGAGCTTGGCGCTGGCGGCCCTGAGCAAATACCTCAAGACCGCCGGCACGCCGACCAGCGACCGGGTCCGCGGTTTGGAAGACGCGATTCAGAAGGCCGCGCAGAGCGGCACCCCCTTGCTCCAATTCGATCGCCTGTTCAAGATCCTGGCGACCGGCAATCTGAGCCCCAAGCTGGCCGAGATCGCCGGCGGCGATTCTTTCAAGTGGGGCGACCTCCTCGGGATTCTCAAGCTCTCGGCCGGCCAGCCCGATTTCAGCTTGGCCGGAAATCACATCAACGGATCGGTCTACACCGGCTACGTCCATGACCCGATTTTGGCCGAGAAGTTCGCCAATTTTTACGACAAGGTTTCCAATGTCATGAAGCCTTCGGAGCAGCAGCTGCGGATGCGGCAATTCCACCAGTACGCCTATCAGGTTTTGCGGCAATCGAGCGATGGCGAGTACGGCGTCAGTGAGATCTTGAAGCTGCTCAACTTCCGAGGCACCCGGATCTCGAAATTGGCGCGGGAAAAGATTCTGGAAGGCGAGATCGAGCTGAAAGTGGTGAGCCGCGAGGAAGCTCAGGAGATTTACGATTCGCTGCGGAACAACGAAAACCGGGGCAAGCCGGTGCCGATGGCCTTCTACGCCGCCGGCACCAAGACCGCCGATGGCGTGCCGCTGATCGTGATCCAGCGGCAGAATCCAGGGCTGCCGGTGGACCAAAAAGTCGGCGATGCCGCCTCTTTGACCGCCATCGTCGTCCACGAATTCCAGCATTACCTCGACAGCCAGAGCAACTCTTACGCCGAGCCGATGGAGCGGCTGCGCAGCGAGATGCGGGCCTTTCTCGAGGAGATCGCCTTCATGGTCGAGAACGGCGTGATGGACGAATGGAACAAGGTCGAGCCCCAGTCGCCCTACGGCTTCGGCGTCCATCTCCGCAATCTCGTCGACCGCGAGTACATCGAAGGCCCCCGCGACTTGGTCGTCTCGCCCGACTAAAATGATTTCCCCCTTTGAAAAAGGGGGATTAAGGGGGATTTAAAGCGGTTGCTGGAAGAAAAAAGCTTAGAAATCCAACCCCGCTGCTTTGCAGCGGCTTTCAAATCCCCCCAGCCCCCCTTTTTCAAAGGGGGGTAAGATCGCAAACGATTTTTTCAGCGTCGCTTACTTCACCTGCTCTTTAGCCTTGTCGACCGCTTGATCGACCGCTGGGTCGGTGGCGGGCTTCTCGGGCGCCTTTTCGGCGGCTGGCGCGGCGGCATCGGTGCTGGCGGCGGGAGTCGCCGGCTTCGCCGGCCGACGCTTGGCCCGGCGATAATTGCCGCCGAGCGGATCGCCGACGGCGAGGTCACTGTAGGTCTCGGCCGCCTGGGAGACGGCCGGGCTGAGGATCGGAAGCAGAAAACTCAAGGAAAGCAATATGACGAGTTTTTTCATGGGTAGCTCCTTTTCCGGGCATTGGATCCGGTCGAAATTGTAAAGGTTGGGGTAGGGAAGGCAATTCTAAAATCGGTCAGGCCCCTTCGGCTTGGGCCTCGATTTTCTCGAAAAGAAGCTTCAAAACACGGCGGTTTTTCACTTCCAAGGCCACGACTCGATAAGGCGGAACCTTGATCGAGTCGCCTTCCTTGGCCAGCCGGCCCAGCTTGTTGACGAAGAATCCGGCGATCGAGACCGAGTTCTCGTCGGGCAGAGCGATATCCAAAACCTGCTCGACGTCGCGCAGGCTGGCGGTGCCGTCGACGACGTAGCTCGATTCCGACCGTTTGCTGATCTTGGGCAGCTCCTGGTCGAACTCGTCCTGGATCTCGCCGACCAATTCCTCGATCACGTCCTCGAGCGAAACCAGCCCCGAGGTCGAGCCGAACTCGTTGACCACGACGGCCATGTGGATTTTCTTGGTTTGGAACTCGCGGAGCAGCTGGTCGCTGGTCACGGTCTCGGGGACGAAGAGCACCGGCCGCTTCAAATCGTAAAGGTTGATCAGGTTGTCGGCGTCTTCCAGCTCCCAGATGATGTCCTTGATGTTGATCAGGCCCAGAATGTGGTCGAGGTCGCCCTTGCAGAGCGGGAAACGGGTGTGGCCCGATTCCTTGGCGATGGCCAGGTTCTCGGCGGCGGATTTGGAGAGCTCGAGGTAAACGATGTCTTGGCGCGGCACCATGACCTGGCGGGCGGTGCGGTGAGTGAATTCGAAGATGTTCTCCAGCAGCGAAGCTTTGCGCGGCGAGAGCGAGCCGACCTCGTAGGAGTCCTCGACGATCAGCCGGATCTCTTCCTCGGTGTGGCTTTCCTCGTGGGTCGTCTTGAAGCCCAAAAGCTTGACCAAGGCATTGGTCATGGCGTTGAGCGTCCACATGAAAGGGAAGAAGGTCCAGTAAAAGAGCCGCATCGGCACCGCGACCGCCAGCAGGATGCGCTCGGCGGTTTGGATGGCCAGCTGCTTGGGCACCAGCTCGCCTAAGACCAAGTGAAGGACGGTGATCGCGGTGAAGGCGGCGGTAAAGGCGATGCCCGAGATCGCGCGCGGCGTGAGGTGAAATTCCTCGAGCAGCGGCCGGATCGCGGCGGCGAAGGCCGGCTCGCCGACCCAACCCAAGCCGAGGCTGGCCAGGGTGATGCCGAGCTGGCAGGCCGAGAGATAGGCATTGAGATCGAGGACGATGGCATAGGCCCAGCGGGCGAGCGAGCCGCCCTTCTCTTGCAAGGTTTCGAGCCGGGTGCTTCGGACCTTGACCATGGCGAACTCGGCGGCCACGAAGAAGGCGTTGAGCAGGACCAGAAGCAAGGCAAGGCTCAGGTACCAGGGAGAAATTTCGTGGGAAGCATGGTTCGGCATAGAAGGGCGGCCCGCAGGCTATAGCTCGAGGGCTATATATCGTAGGGCTCGACCCGTACCCAGCGATTTTTAAGGGGTCATCCTTCGCTTCGCTCAGGATGACCTTGAATTGCTTGAGTTTTTTCAAAATTATATTGCCTGAATCGAGGCCCCTCGATTACGATGGCTCGATGGCTTTGCTCCGCCGAAACAAGCTCGCCTCGATCCTGCTGTCGAGCTGGGCGCTTTTCTTTTTCGCGTTGCCGGCCCTGATCGGCTTTTGCCGCGCCGAGGCTAAGGCCATGTCAGGCCACGATTGTTGCGGGGCCAAGGTTGCCTGCCATCAGCAACTCCAAGCCCAACCTTGCTGCGAGACCCAAGGTTCGGCGCCGCCGGCGGCTTCGCCCTGGCTTTCTTGGGCTCCCGCCACGCCCTTCTCGCTTTCGGCCCTCGCTCAGGATTTCGCGCTTTCTCTCGCACCGGCTTGGTCCTCGGCCGAGCTTCGGCCGCCCCGCAGCGGCATTTTTCTCCTCAAACACTCCTTCCTTTGTTGAGCCCGGGCACCTCTCTGTCCGCTGAATAAACCAACGCCATAGAAGGAATATTTTATGCGAGCGATGGACCTTGCCGCGCTCTTGCTGGCTGGGCTCTTGCTGGCGCCCGGGACCTCCCGGAGCGAGGCTTTGAGCTTGGATCAAGCCGTGCAAGCGACGCTGGCCCAGAATCCCGAATTGAAATCGATGCAACAGGACGCCGAGGCCGCCAAATCGGCGACCAAGAAGTCGCGCTATTGGGACGACCCAATGGTCGGGGTGCGTTTCTATCAGGTGCCGATCGGCGGGAATCTCGATCAGGCGGTGGACATCGACTATATCGTCGCCCAGAAGTTTCCCTTTCCCGGAAAGGTGAAGGCGGCTTCCGAAATTGCCCATCACAATTACCTCCATCACCTCGAGGACCTCGATGGCCGGGGCCGCGAGCTGCTCCGCGAGTTGAAGACCGCTTACTACCAGCTCTTCGCCACCGAGCGGCAGCTCGAGGTCAGCCGCTCGCTCGAAGCCAAGCTCCGGGGCCTGGTGCAGAACGCCCAAGCCAAGCTGGCGGCGGGCGAGCCGGCGACGGCTGACGCCGCCCAAGGTCAGGCCGAGCTGGCCCGCCTCCTGGCTGAGCGCGAAGCCCTCAAGCAACGGCGCCAAGTTTGGCAGGTCAAGCTCAACCAGCTCATGTACCAGCCCTTGGAGAGCCCGATCCAGCTGCCGGCCAAGCTTCCGCCGCCGCGCTGGGATCTTCCGCTGGCCGAGCTCGAGAAGATCGCCGAGGCCCGCCATCCCAAGCTGAAAGGCGCCCGCCATCGGGTCGAGGAAAAGGGCTGGGGGGTCAAGGCGGCCAAGCGCGACTGGTACCCCGACTTCGGCGCCCAGCTGGAGTACGTCCAACGTCCCGGCCAGACCGAGGACGCCTGGACCGGCGAGCTGATGATGAACGTCCCCTTGATTGTCGGGAAAAAGAAGGCCGCGGTGAAACAGGCCGAGGCCGAGCTGGCCGGGGCCCGTTACACCGAGCAGGCGACCCGCAATGACGTCACTTTTCGAGTCCGTGAAATTTATCAGAAGATGCAATCCAGCGAGCGGGTCTTGCAGGTCACCGGCGGAACGCTTTTGCCCCAAGTTCGGCAATCCTTGGAGATGACCCAAAACGCCTATCTGGCCGGCAAGAGCTATTTCCTCGACGCCCTCAACGCCGCCCGCGGCCTCCTTCAAGCCCAGAACGATTACTGGCGGGCCTACGCCGATCTGGCCGAGGCCGGGGCCGAGCTCGAGGAGGCGGTCGGGATGACCTATGAAGAATGGCAGAGCCAAGGAAGGAGCCAGCCATGAAAAAAATTTGGATCTTGAGCGGTATTTCTTTGGCCTTGCTCGGCGGCTGCGAGCGCCGGGAGGCCGCGAAGCCGCCGGCTTCGGGCGAATCCGAGGTCAAGGAAAAGGCCACCATCGACTATTACACCTGCTCGATGCATCCCCAGATCCGCCGCGACGAGCCGGGTTATTGCCCGATCTGCGGGATGAAGCTGGTGCCGGTCTACGCCTCGCCGGGCGAGTCCGCCCATGATCACGGAGCCGCGAGCGGCCCGGCCGGGCAGCGCGGCGAGGTCCGGCTGGACGAGGCTCGGCGCCAATGGATCGGCCTCAAGGTCGAGCCGGTGGCCAAGCGCAAGCTGAAACGCGAGATCGCGGCTTCGGCTCGGATCGCCAGCGACCCCGACTTGCTGGTCGCTCAAACCGACTACCTGGCGGCCCGGCGAACCGGCGGCGGCGAGCTGGGCGGACTTCAATCGAGCTTGGTGTTGGCGGCGAAGAACCGGCTTCGGCTCCTGGGCATGGACGAAGCCGAGATCGCCGAGTTGAGCCGGCGCGGCCGGCCCGATATGGGCCTGTTGCTGCCGACGGCCGGCCAGCCGCTCTGGATCTACGCTTCGGTCTTCGAGACCGACCTGCCTTGGATCCAAGCCGGGATGGGAGCGGAGCTCGAATTGCCCGGCGGCGAGCAGCGGAGCCTCCGGGTCGACTCGATCTCGCCGCTGGTCGATCCGGCGACTCGGACCGCCAACTTGAGGCTGCGGCTGGACCAGGCGCCGGCCTCGCTTCGTCCCGGCATGTTCCTGCCGCTGCGCCTGAGCGCCGAAAGCGAAAGCGGCTTGATCGTCCCCGACGAGGCCTTGATCGAGACCGGCGAGGCGACTTTGGTCTTCGTCGAAGTCGAGCCCGGCAGCTATGCGCCGCGTCCGGTCCGGGTCGGGCGGCGGGGCAGCGGCGAGGTCGAGATCCTCGAGGGTTTGAAGGAAGGCGAGCGGATCGTGACCAGCGGAAACTTCCTGATCGATTCGGAGTCGCGGCTCCGGGGAGTGGCTCGATGATCGATCGGATTCTGGAAGCCTGCGCCCGCAACCGGGCTCTGACCTTGATCCTCACCCTGGTGGCGGTCTTGATCGGCCTCTGGTCGATGCGGCACATCCCGCTCGACGCCTTGCCCGATCTTTCCGACACCCAGGTGATCGTCTACAGCCAGTGGGACCGCTCGCCCGACATCGTCGAGGACCAGGTCACTTACCCGATCGTCACCGCCTTGCTCGGCGCGCCGAAGGTGAAGGCGGTGCGGGGTTTTTCCGATTTCGGCTATTCCTACGTCTACGTCATCTTCGAGGACGGGACCGATCTTTATTGGGCGCGAAGCCGGGTGCTCGAATATTTGAGCAAGATCCTGCCCCGGCTTCCGGAAGGGGTCAGGACCGAGCTGGGGCCCGACGCCACCTCGGTGGGTTGGGTTTTCCAATACGCCTTGGTCGACCGCAGCGGCCGCAGCGACTTGGCCGAGCTCAAGGCCTATCAGGATTGGTACCTCAAGTACTATCTCCAGTCGGTTCCGGGAGTGGCCGAGGTGGCGACGGTCGGCGGCTTCGCCCGCCAATACCAGGTCAACGTCGATCCCCAAGCTCTGCTGGCTTACGGCGTGACCTTGGAAGAGGTCGTCGACGCGGTCCGCGGCGGCAACGACGACGTCGGCGGCCGCTTGCTCGAGATGGGCGGCGCCGAGTACATGATCCGGGGCCGCGGCTATGCCAAAGCGACCGCCGACCTGGAAAAGCTGGTCCTCAAGGCCGATGCCAAGACCGGGGCCCCGGTCACGGTGGCCCAAGTCGCCAAGGTCGAGCTCGGCCCGGAGCTGCGCCGAGGCGTCGCCGACTTGGACGGGGAGGGCGATGTGGTCGGCGGCATCGTGGTGATGCGCTATGGCGAGAATGCCCTCGAAGTCATCGACCGGGTCAAGGCCAAGCTCGAGGAAATCAAGCCGGCCCTGCCGCCGGGCGTCGAGCTAGTGACGACTTACGACCGCTCCGATCTCATTCTCCGTTCCATCGACACCCTCAAGTCGACCCTGCTCGAGGAGCTGATCATCGTCAGCATCGTCATCTTGATTTTCCTCTGGCACATTCCCTCCTCGATCATCCCGATTTTGACCATTCCGATCTCGGTGATCCTGGCTTTCATCCCGATGAAGCTGATGGGGCTCAGCGCCAACTTGCTCTCCTTGGCCGGCATCGCGATCTCGATCGGCGTCCTGGTCGACGGGGCGATCATCGAAGTCGAGAACGCCTACAAGAAGCTCCAGCTCTGGGAGGCCGGCGGCCGGGTCGGAGATTATCATGAAGTGCGGCTCAAGGCCTTGAAGGAGGTCGGGCCTTCGGTCTTCTTCTCGCTCCTGGTCATCGCGGTTTCCTTCCTGCCGATCTTCACCCTGATCGACCAAGAAGGCCGGCTCTTCAAGCCGCTGGCCTACTCCAAGACCTTCGCGATGGCGATCGCCGCCGTCCTCGCCATCACCCTCGATCCGGCGCTGCGGATGCTGTTCACCCGGATGGATCCCTTGCGCTTCAAGCCGGTCTGGCTTTCCAAGCTGTGGAACGGCCTGACCGTCGGGAAATACTATCCCGAGGAAAAGCATCCGGTGAGCCGCCTGCTTTTCCGGGTCTACGATCCGGTTTGCCGGCTGGTGCTGAGGCATCCCAAGGCGACGATCTTGGCCGCCGGCCTGCTTATGCTCACGACGGTTTATCCCTTCATGAAGCTGGGCTCCGAGTTCATGCCGCCGCTTCACGAGGGATCGATCCTCTACATGCCGACCACCATGCCGGGCCTCTCGGTGACCGAAGCCTTTCGCCAATTGCAAAAGCAGGACGAGGTCCTGAAGAGCTTCCCCGAGGTCGAAAGGGTTTTCGGCAAGGCCGGCCGGGCCGACAGCTCGACCGATCCGGCGCCGCTTTCGATGGTCGAGACCACGGTGATCCTCAAGCCCGAGAGCGAGTGGCGGAAAAGGGAACGCTGGTACTCGGGCCTGCCCCAGATCCTCCAAGCGCCGCTCCGGCATCTCTGGCCCGATCATATCTCGCACGAGGAGCTGGTCGCCGAGATGGATCTCAAGCTCCAGGTCCCGGGCTGGACCAATGCTTGGACCATGCCGATCCGCAACCGCATCGACATGCTTTCGACCGGGATCCGCACCCCGGTCGGCGTGAAGATTTTGGGCAAGGACCTGTCCGAGATCGAGCGCCTCGGCATCGAGCTCGAAAACATCTTGAAGGAGGTGCCGGGAACCCGCAGCGTTTTCGCCGAGCGGGCCGCCGGCGGCTATTTCCTCGACTTCGATTTTAAGCGCGAAGCCTTGGCCCGCTACGGCCTCAAGGTCGAGGACGTCAATCGGGCCGTGGCCCAGGCCATCGGCGGCGAGACGGTCGGGACCGCGATCGAGGGGCCGGAGCGCTATTCGATCAACGTCCGCTATCAGCGAGCTTTCCGCAGCGCCATCCCGGAGCTGGAGCGGGTCTTGGTGGCGACGCCCGCCGGAGCCCAGGTTCCGCTGGGGCTGCTGGCCGACATCCAAGTGCGCAGCGGTCCGGCGATGATCCGCAACGAGAACGGCATGAAGGCGGCTTACGTCTTCGTCGACTTGGCCGGCCGCGACGTCGGCGGTTACGTCCAGGAGGCCAAGCGCCGGGTGGCCGAGCGGCTGCCCTCGACTCCGGGCTACAGCCTGCAGTGGAGCGGCCAATACGAGAACATGCTGCGGGTGAAAGAAAGGCTGAAATTGGTCCTGCCCCTGACCCTCTTCGTGATCTTCCTCCTGCTCTACCTCAATACCAAAACGGCGGTGGAGGCCGGCATCGTCCTCTTGGCCGTGCCTTTCTCGGCGATCGGCGCGATCTGGCTGCTCTACTTTTTGGACTACCATCTGTCGATCGCGGTTTGGGTGGGGCTCATCGCCTTGATGGGCCTCGACGCCGAGACCGGCGTTTTCATGCTGCTGTTCCTCGATCTGGCTTACCGCGACAAGAAGGCCAAGGGCGAGCTCAAGACCGAAGCCGATCTCAAGGAGGCGATCCATGACGGCGCGGTCAAGCGGGTCCGGCCCAAGATGATGACGGTGATGGCCGCCTTCCTGGGCCTCATCCCCATCATGTATTCGAGCGGAACCGGCGCCGACCTGATGAAGCGGATCGCCGCCCCGATGGTCGGCGGCCTGTTCACCAGCTTCCTATTGGAGCTCCTGGTCTATCCGGCCCTTTACTACCTATGGAAAGTGCGGAGCTTGCGGCGCTAAAATCCGAATCGGAGGATGTCCGATGTTGCGCGATCGTCAAGAAGCGGCCGAGCGGCTGGCTCAAGCCTTGGCCGAATATCGCGGGCAAAACCCTTTGGTGCTCGCCATTCCCCGCGGCGCGGTTCCGATGGCCAAGATCATCGCCGACCGCCTCGGCGGTCAAGTCGACGTGCTGCTGGTCCGCAAGCTCCCGGCCCCTGATCAACCCGAGCTCGCGATCGGCGCCATCGATGAGAGCGGCCGGGTCTACTTGCATCCTTACGCCCAAACACTGGGGATCTCGGCCGACTACCTGAAGCGGGAAGCCCGCTCCCAGATGGCGACCTTGCGGCGCCGCCGGGCCGAGTACACGCCGGACCGCGCCCCGATCGATCCCCGGGGCCGCATCGTCCTCGTGGTCGATGACGGCATCGCCACCGGATCGACGATGATCGCGGCTTTGCAGGCTCTGCGCGAAAGATCGCCGGCCAAACTGGTGGTCGCCACCGGCGTGGCGCCGGCCGACACTTTGCAAAAGCTCCGGGAGTATTCGGACCAAGTCGTCTGTCTGGCCAGTCCCGAGCCCTTCGATGCGGTGGGCCAGCATTACGAGGATTTTTCCCAGGTTTCCGACCAAGAAGTGATCGAAATCTTGCGGGGCCATGAGCCGGTGGCCCGGTATTTTTAGGAGAAAAAGCGGGACAAGGAATCGCCGGCCATGCTGGCGACGCTGCGGAGGCCGCCGAAGAAGGAGCGGGCGCCCTCGGCGAGGTTCTCGCCGGTTTTCACGATCCATTCACTCGGATCGGGCGCGGGCTCCGGCGGCGGCGGTGGCGAGTAAGCCGGCGGTTCGCATTGGTAAAGCCGCACTCGGCCGGCTTCCCAACGGGCCGTCATCGTGACCGTGCGCTCGACGCTGCGATATTCCGAGAGGACGTAGGCGAAGGGAACCCGATAATCTTCGGTCAGGCGGACCGTGATCGGCATCGAGTAGCCGTCGGGGGTGTTTTCCCGGGCCGGGCCGCCCATGTTCCAGGGCTGGACGCAGACTTCGCTGATTCCGCCCCAGCCGCCGAGGCCTAGGGGGCCGCCATAGCCGCAGATGTGCCGGTTGATCTCTTCTTCCAGCCGTTCCCGGGCGTCGGAAACCTCCAGCTCGGTGATCGTGCCGTCATCGGCGATTTCCGGGCTAAGTCCATGATTTGCGGTGCTAACTCCGAAAAAAGCGCTGCTGCGCTCTTGGCCGTCCGGCCCGGAGAGAAAGATTCGTCCCATATTAACCCCAGGCCTATTATCGGCCGGGGGCTTCGAGAGTTGCCTGGGCTTCCCGGGGGCTCATCGACCTGGCCTTTTGCTCGGCTTTTTCCATCCGGGCCTGCCATTCCCGGACGATGAAATCGTAGAGCCGGCGGGTCGGCTCCCGCCGCAGGCTTTCGGTGGTCAGGTAAACCCGGCGGTTCCGATCCTCGAGGAAAAACCAGTGCAGATAGCCGTGGCGCCATTCCCGGCGGGTCCAACCCAGCCCCAGGGAGGCCAAATCGGGCGCCCAGCGCAAGGGTTTGCCGTTACGGGTCTCGCCCTCGATCCGAAGAACATGGTCGCCGATGGTGAGCAGGCCCCAGCCTTGGACGCTGAAGCGCTTGCGCTTCTTCTGGCGGTATTCGGGATTGGCGAAGCGAATGACGTAAACTTGATGGCCGGCGGCCGCCTGCTTGCTCAGCTTGCGGTACTTGCGCGACAGCTTGGAAAGGCCGGGGATCATTCCGGTCAAGCCTAACACGGGCCCGAAATTAATTCACCGATCCCATCGTAAAATAAGAAACCGGCCTTTCGAGCCGGGGCGATTGGAAGGACAGGATGCCCAAAGCGGCGTCGTTTTCCGGCAGCATGTTCCATTCTTCCAAGAAAAGGGGATTGCCGAGCAGAACGTCGCGATGGAGGTCCCTTTCGAAGTCCCGGGAGACGATTTCGAAAGGCTGGGCTGCGGTCGGCATCCAAGGCCGGACCAGCTGAGGGCAACACATCATCAAAAGGAGAAGCAGAGTCGAGACCGAGCCCAGCAAGGCCGAGTCCGGAATGTGATTGCCCGGCAAATTGAGGAAGAGCACTTGGGTCGAGGAACGACCGATGCGATCCATTAAGCTCTCCAGCTCGCCGAGGCTGGGGAAATCGCCGCGCGAAGGGATGAAAAGCACTTTGGCGCCGCGGTCGATCCGCTCGAGCTGGCGGAAGCACCAGGCGAGAGCCGGAGCGTTGCCCCAGTCGGCGGGCTGAAGCCAGACGTTCTCCGGCGGAAGGAGAGCGCATTCTTCCTCCAGAAAATCATGGGCCGATTCGCTGATCAGCAGCAGGACGCGGCTCAAGGGCAGGATTTCGGCGGCGGCCGCGATTTTCTTTTGAATTTCCGAAGGCAAATCGGCCTCCCGGGCTTCCAGAATCACCCATGTGCGATCGAGGCTTGGCATAAAATTCCTTTCGGGCTGGTGAGGGGTCGCTCCAGCAAAAATGAGTGATGCAACCTTAACGGCGGCCGGCATACAATGAAATAGGAGTTGACCTGGTTTTGGCTTAGGGGATTCCCTAATATTTGAAGAGGTTACAATGGCCGAGATCGACGCCAGATTTCGCGAGGGTATGAAAAACACCATGGCCGAGGCCCTGGGCATGGAATTGCTCGAAGTGGGCCAAGGGAGGGTGGTGCTGACGATGCCGGTCGACGCCCGAACCCACCAGCCCTACGGCCTTTTGCACGGCGGCGCCTCGGTGGCCCTGGCCGAGACCGCGGCCAGCATCGGCGGCTGGTTTTTGGTGATGAAGGAAGGCAAGGTCGTCGTCGGCCAGGAGATCAATGCCAACCATCTTCGCTCGGTCCGCTCGGGCAAGGTGAAGGCCGTTGGCGAGGTCCTCCATCAAGGCAAAACCTCCCAGGTCTGGGAGATCAAGGTCTACGACGAGGCCGAGCGGATGATTTGCATCTCGCGCTGCACCTTGGCGGTGATCGAGCCGCGCTAAGCTTAAGGAAAAACCACGATCCGGTCGATTTCGCCGGTGACGATATCGGCGAAGAGGATATCTCCGCTCAAGGGGTCGACGGCGAGGGCGGTGGGGTTGCCCAGCTCTTCCCGGCCGGCGGCGCTGCGCCGGACGATGGTGCTTAGGTTGTCGATGGTCGGCTGATTGCCGAAATTGCCCAGGCTTCCCACGACGATCTCCTTGCCCGGGCAGTTCTCGCCGGTGCAAAAGGTCGGGCCGAAATAAGCGGCAACGAAGGCCGCTTGATTGGGCGGCGCCGAGACGATGCCCCGGCCGGGATGCAAGGCCAAGCCGGTCGGCGAAACCGGCGGCTCGAGCAGGCGCAGCACGCCCTCGGTGTCGAAAGGCCCGGGGGTGTTGAAATCGGAGATCGACTCCCAACTCGGCGCCGAGTCGTTCCCGTTCCAGCCTAAGTTGATTCCCAAATCGGTCTCATGGCCGAAGTCGATCAGCTCCAAAAGCCAAATTCGGTCCTGAAAGCCGGCGCCGTTCTCGACTCCCAAGACCCGGCGGCGCGGATCCAGCTCCTCCGGCAGGAGAGCCATGCTGTAGACGTTGCGGATGCCCTTGGCCTGGAGAAAGTCGTTGGCGAAGGGCCGGTCGCCGGGGGCCGGGCTGCCGTCGCGTTGCATCAGCAGGATCTTGCCCAGCGATTCCTTGCTCTCGTCGGTGGCGCTGGCCGGGAAGAAGCCGTCGCCGATCGCCACCAATAAATGGGGCAGACCCTCATAGCTCAGGCTCAAGCCGTCCTGGATCTGATGGGCGCCGATCGGGGAGGCGCTGTTGATCGGGTCGGGTCCTTCGTAGATCACGGTGAAGCCGCCGGCCACCCAATCGCCGCCCGAACGGTTCACCGTCATCCGGGCAACCCGGTTGACGAAATCGGCGCCGTCGAAGAATTGGTAGGTGAGGAAGAGGTCGCGGCGCAGGGCATCAGGGCTGTTGGGGTCGAAGTCGAGGCCGAAGAAGAGGCCGGTCATGCCGCGCTCCTCCTCGATGCTGAGGCCGCCCAAGCTCACCTCGATGAAAGGAGCCGATTGGCGGACCCAAGTGTCGTTGATCCGGTTGAAGGCGTGGACCTTGCCGCCCAGCTCGGCGACGAGCATCAGCGAGCCGTCGGGGCTGATCTTGAGTCGGGTCGGGACATCCACTTGATCGAGCTGGAGGATCTTCAAGCCGGGAACCGCCGGCTCGTAGAATTCGGCCAAAGGCAGGTCGCAGGCATCGCCGGTCCCGTTGCCGTCGCCGTCACCTTGGCTCGGATTGACGACTTCGAGGCAGTTGTCGGCCTCATCGGCCACTCCGTCGAGATCGAAGTCGGGCGAAGCCGTCGGGGTCGGAGTGGCCGAAGGGCTAGGCGAAGGGCTGGGCGAGTTGGTTCCACCGGAGCCGCAATTGGTAAGGGTCAAAGCGAGGAAAAAGTAAGATAGGACCAGAAGGCCCCGCGATATTTGCATCCTGGCTTAATAGCATGAACGCCGCCGTTGGCAATTGTCATCCTTCGCTTTGCCTAGGATGCGCTCATCCCGCCTTGGAAAGCCGTTGCTCGACCGGCTTCGCTTCCAATTGCTCGGCAAGGATCCGGCTGTATTCGTAAAAATGCTTGTGCAGCGCCAGGTGCCAGAGAGCTTCCTTGAGGTAAGCCGGATTGCTTTTCAAGATTTGGCGCAGGATCTTGAAAAAATAACGCCGCCGCTCGGGATGCGAGCTGAAGAGGTAATAGCCGAGGAGCCGGGAAAGGCGCTTGAGGTTGTAGGCGCTGTGCACCACCGAAAAAGCCTTCTTTCGGCGCCGAGGCTGGCGTTGGATCTGGGCCAGGGTTCCGCAGAGTCGTTCGCCGTAATTCTCGTAAGAGTAGAGCTCGTTCATCAGGCGGACGTAACCGGCGCGCAGCTCTTCCTTGTCCATGTTCTTGGGGATGATATTGGTGTCGGCCTGGTCGCGGTACTGGTAGCCCTCGAGCAGCCGGCCTTCCTTCTTCAAGCGGTGCCAAAGCGGGGTGTTGGCCGGGGCGTTGAGCATTCCGGTCATCGAAATCGGGATACGGCTCTCCTGCATGAATTGGAGCTGCTCGGCGAAGACCCCTTCGTCGTCGTGGTCGAATCCGACGATCATCCCGGCCCAGACGAAGATGCCGAAGGACTGGATCGTTCGAATGTCGGCCAAGAGGTCGCGGCGGGTGTTCTGGACCTTGTGAACTTCGAGCAGGTTCTCGGCCTTGGGCGTCTCGATGCCGATGAAGACGCTGTGGAAGCCGGCCTCGGCCATCAGCTCCAACAATTCCTTATCCTGGGCCAAGTTGATCGTCACCTGAGTCGAGTAGCGCAGCGGCCTTTTGAATTTGGCGTTGAGCTCGATCAGCATCCGGCAGACCGCCCGGGCATGGGCCTTGTTGCCGATGAAGTTGTCGTCGGCGAAAAAGACCGAATCGCGGCCGGCCCGATAGATATGGGGATAGACCGCCTCGATCTCGGCCGCGATCTGCGCCGGCGTTTTCTGCCGGACTTTCCGCCCGAGGTAGACGATGACGTCGCAAAATTCGCAGTCGAAGGGGCAGCCCCGGGTGGTCTGAATCGGGATTCGGCCGAATTGCTTGAAGTCGATCAGGTCCCAGCGCGGCGCCGGAGTGGTTCGGAGGTCGATCTTCTCGGCTTCGACATAGCGGGGCTGAGCAACGCCGGCCGCGAAGTCGCGGAGGAACTGGGGCCAGATCCGCTCGGCCTCGCCGACGATCAGGTAATCGGCGTGGTCCGCGCACTCCTCGGGGCAGAGCGAGGCGTAGGGTCCGCCCAACACCACGGTCTTGCCCCGGCGGCGAAATTCGGCGGCGATCTCGAACATCCGCTGCGACTGAATGTTGAAGCCGGTGATGCCGATCAAGTCGGCGGGGGCCGAGTAGTCGATCGCCTCGACGTTCTCGTCCTGAATCGAAACTTCATGCTCCGGCGGGGTCATCCCGGCGACGGTCGGCAGGGCCAGGTTGGCCATCGCGTAGCGGTAGCCGTACTCTCGGACGTGACGAAAACCCCAAAAAGTGTCGGGGAAAGCCGGATTGATGAGACGAATTTTCATGGCGAGCTCCTCATGAGGAAAAATTTTCCGATCATGGGGGGCGTCGCTACAAACTGTCAAAAATTCTAAAGATTTTTCTTGTTCTAAGATTCCGAAGATTGAAAAGGCTGCGAACGGTTCAAGGATTGGCGGCGGCGGCCGGCGCTTCGGCGGCCCGAATTCGTTTCCGGATCTTGGACTTGAGCTCCTTGCCGTTGGGTTTTTGCAGGTACATGTTGTTGCCATCCAACCGAACCGAAATCGGATCGCCGATCACCCAGTCGCCGGGCTTGCCGAAGAAGGCCGGCGTGTATTCCCCGACGTAGACCATGTCGGCCAACTGGACGGTGATGAAGTAATGCTTTTGCTTGTCCTCGACCGGCGTCGTGACGGTGCGGCCGTCGCTTTGCTTCTGGCTGACATAGGTCGTCTGCACCGTGTCCTTTTCCTCGATGTTGAGGAGCTTGCCTTGTTGATACTCCTTCGGAGCCTTGTCCTTGGCCAGGGCCGGGGAGGCCAGGAGGAGAAGCAGGACGATAAGTGAAACGCGACGAGTCAGCGACATGGAGACCCCTTTAGTCGAGCTGTTCCAAAATTTGGCGGAAAAATCCGTTGAATCGAGCCGGTTGTTCCAACTGCGGGAAATGGCCGACCGCCGACATCAGGATGGCCTCGAAATCGGCGTATTTCTTGTTCACCGCTTGGTCGGTGAAAACCGGGCCGATTCTTTCGGCCGAGTTGATGCAGCGGATCGGCACCTTGGCGGCGCTCAGCGCCGACTTGAGGTCGAAATCGGCGAGGTCCCGCATCAAGGCCGCCGCGATCTTGGGGTCGGCCCGCGAAGCTTGGTCGACCACCCAGGCGACGAGCTTGGGATCGCTGTCCTTGTAGAAGAAGGTCGGCAGAAAGGCTTGATTGACTTTGCGAAGATCGACTTCCATTTGGTCGGCGGCCATCTTCATCTGGGCGCGTGGCGGATCGGCCTCGGCGTTTTGCAGGGTGTCGACGCAAATCACCGCCTTCACCGTTTCGGGCTGAGCGGCGGCGACCAGCAAGGCGATCGGCCCGCCCATCGAATGGCCGACCAGGATCGCCTGCTTGATCTTGAGGTGATTCAGCACCGCTTGGACGTCTTGGACGAAGGACTGCACCGTCCATTCCTGCCGCTCCTTGCCCGAGTCGCCGTGGCCGCCGAGGTCGAGAGTCACGACCCGGCGCTCTTTTTCGAACTCCTTCACCTGGCCATCCCAATAATGACGATTGCAAGACCAGCAATGGATGAAGACCAAGGCCGGATCGCCCTGGCCCCGCGACTGGTAGCGGATCGCGGTGCCGTCGGCGGCCTTGACCGTTCCGCTCTCCTCCCTTTGGCAAGCCGTCGCCAGCAAGAGCAGCGGAAGCAATAGAGCCGGGATTTTTCTCACCGCTTGTCCTTAATCGAGGCGTCCATCGGCTTGTAGGACTTGGCCAGCTCTTCGAAAGCCGGCAGCGAGGCCTGATAGGCCTTGGCATCGCGCGAGGACAGGACGATGAAATTGATGCGGCCCTTGTCGGGCTGCATGTAATAGGCGGCGGCCTCGCTGTTGCCGTATTGGTCGCCGGTGAACTGGAAGATTTGAACTTCTTGGCCGCTTTCGGTCTTAAGGGTCTTGTAGAGCTTGGCTTGGTGGTTGGGGCTGCCGTTCTTCTTGAACTGGGCGACGGTGTCTTGGGCCGCGTCATTCGGAGTCTTGATCTTTTCGGTGATCGGCCGCGACCGGGCATAAGCCACGATGACGCTGTCGCTCCAGGTTTGGCCGACCGGGTAAAAGACCGCGTGGGCGCCTTGCTCGACCCCGCTCTCGGTGTCGAGGACCCAACCCTTCGGCGCCTTGATGTTGAAGGCGAAGTTCTGGCCGTAAACGATCCCGGCCCCCTCGGGGTAGATGCCGGCCTGGAGCGGCGCGGCGGCGAGAAAACCAAGCAGGGTCAGGAGAATCGTCATTCGCTTCATAGGGGCCTCCGTTTCGGGCGGCATATTAACCCCGCTCTCTCCAAGCCGCAAAAGAAAACGCCCCCGCCAAATGCTGTCATCCTGAGGAGCGAAGCGACGAAGGATCTGCGACCACCCAAGGCTGATGGTCAACCATGGGCAGTCGTAGATCCTTCGCTTCGCTCAGGATGACATTTTGGCTTACTTAAAATGCGGCGGAACAAACGCCGGCGCTATAGGTGCAGTCGCCGGGATCGGGCGATTCGGCCTCATCGGCCCCCCAATCGGCCATCCGGCAGACCCGATTTTCCGAGGGGTGGGAGACCCCGATGTTATGGCAGAATTGATCGACCGAGCAGCCCACCGCATCGACCGCGAGCCCGGCCGGAGTGCCGGGGCATTGGTCCAAGACCGTCAGGATGCCGTCGGAGTCGGCGTCGTCCTGGAAGAAGGCCAGCTCCAGGTTGGCGATGTCGAGCAAATGATGGGTTTCGGTCAGCTCGGTCTGAGTGCTGAGCAGCGAGGCCTTCACGTCGCCGAGCTCGATCTGGAGCTTGGGCAGCTCCTCCTCGCAGGCCGGCTGAGGATCGCCCTCCCGGCTGATCGGCTGGAGGGCGGCGGTCGTGCCATCGACGTCGACGATGAAAGCCGAGGTGTCGAGGACCGTTTCATCGGAGCGCAGCAGGTCGATGTCGACCCGGTAAGTTCCGGTGGCCAAGTCGCGGAATTCGGCGATTCGGAAGCCGGCCTCGGCCGGCGTCGTCGTGAAAACCGCCTTGGTTTCAGTGAGGCCGTGGCTGTCGATTCGGGCCCGGGTGGCGATGAACTCCTGGCCCGGCAGCCAATTGGTGCGGATGTCGACGACCAAGAGGTGGGCCATGGCCGTGGCGGCCCCCAGCAGAATCGTGAGTAGGGCGAATAGGAAGGTAAGCGTCATTCGGGAGAATGAGCCGCGCATAGTGCCTCCTCCGATTGGCGCGGGCCGCGAACCCCTCCGCGGCATCGACCCAAATCAATCGATTAAGATTTGAAGATAGGAACCCCTAGGGGACGAATTATCGGGAGGCTGGCCGGTCCTGTCAATAGGGAGTCATCCTGAGCGAAGCGAAGGATCTGCGACTTGCCAAGGTTCTTTGAAAGGCCCAATTCCCTTCGTGTCATCCTAATGGGATTCCGAAGAGACGAAGGGACTTTAATGCCCCTTCGTTTATTGGCAGGTCGCAGATCCTTCGCTTCGCTCAGGATGACAAGCTAGGCCCTAGCCTCGCCGCCCGACTTGATCCGCATTCCGTAGAAGGAGCGGACGACGAAAATCGCCGAGATCACGAAGAAGACCGCGGCCAGGATCATGCTGGTGTTCCGCGGCAGCTCGATCGCCAGCTCGACGGCCAGGAGGCCGAAGAGGGTGGTGAATTTGATGATCGGGTTCAGCGCCACCGAGGAGGTGTCCTTGAAGGGATCGCCGACGGTGTCGCCGACGACGGTCGCGGCGTGAAGGGCGCTGCCCTTTTCCTTCAGCTCGACCTCGACGACCTTCTTGGCGTTGTCCCAGGCGCCGCCGGCATTGGCCATGAAGATCGCCTGGTAGAGACCGAAGAGCGCGATCGAGATGAGGTAGCCGACGAAGAAGAAGGGCTCCAAGCAGGCGAAGGCCAGGGTGCTGAAGAAGACGGTCAGGAAGATGTTGAACATGCCCTTCTGGGCATACTGGGTGCAGATGGCGACGACCTTCTTGCTGTCGGCGATCGAGGCCTTTTCGGTGCCGTCGAGCTTGATGTTGGCCTTGATGAACTCGACCGCCCGGTAGGCGCCGGTCGAGACCGCTTGGCAGGAAGCGCCGGTGAACCAGTAGATGATGGCGCCGCCGGTGATCAGGCCCAGCAGGAAGGGCGGGTGGAGCAGCGAGAGGTTCTCGATGCCGGTCTTGAGCCCGCCGGTGAGCAGCACGATGATCGAGAAGATCATGGTGGCCGCGCCGACGACCGCGGTGCCGATGAGAACCGGCTTGGCGGTGGCCTTGAAGGTGTTGCCGGCGCCGTCGTTCTCTTCAAGCAGGTCCTTGGCCTTGTCGAATTTGGCGTCGAAGCCGAAGTCCTTCTTGATCTCGCCCTGGATGTTGGGCAGCGTCTCGATGGTCGAGAGCTCGTAGACCGACTGGGCGTTGTCGGTGACCGGGCCGTAGGAGTCGACCGCGATGGTGACCGGGCCCATGCCGAGGAAGCCGAAGGCCACCAAGCCGAAGGCGAAGACCGCCGGCGCCATCATGAGGCTGCCCAGGCCCTGAAGGCTGACGAAGTAGGCGATGGCCATCAGGACGACGATGACGATGCCCATCCAATAGGCGCTGAAGTTACCGGCGATGAGACCGGAGAGGACGTTCAGCGAGGCGCCGCCTTCGCGCGACGCGGTGACGACTTCGCGGACGTGGCCCGACTCGGTCGAGGTGAAGATCTTGATCATCTCCGGAATCAGCGCGCCGGCGATGGTTCCGCAGGTGATGATCAGCGAGAGCTTCCACCACAGGGTGCCGTCGCCCAAGGTCGGGATGAGCAGGTAGGAGACGACGAAGGTCAGGATGAGCGAGACGATCGAGGTGACCCACACCAGCGAGGTGAGGGGGTGCTCGAAGTTCATCTTGTCGGCGTTGCCGTAGCGGGCCTTGGCCCAGGCTTCGTTGATGATGTAGGAGAGGCCGCTGGCCAGGATCATGACGATGCGCATGACGAAGATCCAAACCAGGAGCTGGACCTGGGTCACGGCCTCGGGGACCGCGAGCAGGATGAAGGTGATCAGGGCGACGCCGGTGACGCCGTAGGTCTCGAAGCCGTCGGCGGTCGGGCCGACCGAGTCGCCGGCATTGTCGCCGGTGCAGTCGGCGATGACGCCGGGGTTGCGGGCGTCGTCTTCCTTGATGTTGAAGACGATCTTCATCAGGTCGGAGCCGATGTCGGCGATCTTGGTGAAGATACCGCCGGCGATGCGGAGGACCGAGGCGGCCAACGATTCGCCGATGGCGAAGCCGATGAAGCAGGGGCCGGCATAGTCCGAGGGGATGAAGAGCAGGATGCAGAGCATCATGACCAATTCGGTGGCGATCAGCAGCATGCCGATGCTCATGCCGGCCTTGAGCGGGATCGCGTAGACCGGGAAGGGCTTGCCTCGCAAGCTGGCGAAGGCCGCCCGGGAGTTGGCCAGGGTGTTGATCCGGATGCCGAACCAGGCCACGCCGTAGCTGCCGGCGATGCCGATCAAGCTGAAGACCAGGATCATCGCGACCTTGTCGATCGCGAAGTGGCGGAGGTTATAGAAGTAAATCCAGATGATGATGCCGATAAAGACTTCCAGGATCAGGATGAACTTGCCCTGGGTGAGGAGATAGGTCTTGCAGGTCTCGTAGATGAGCTCCGAGATCTCCTTCATCGATTTGTGGACCGGCATGCTCTTGACCTGGGAGTAGATGACCAAGCCGAAGATGGCGCCCAAGGCGCAGATGGCGAGACCGTAGAGCAAGAGGTCATGGCCGGTGACGCCCAGGAAGGAGATCGAGCTCAAATCCGGCAGGACCAACTCGGCTTCGCTGGCCCAGAGGGATGAGCTGCTGAGCAGCACCGAAAAAAGCCCCAAAATCGCAAGGAAGGGCCGGAAATTCATAGTTAAAAGACGCCTTTTCATTCTTGAACTCCTCAATGATGAAGGAAGCGGCAAACGCTTTTGCCGGGGGAAAAATTCGGGCGTGTATAGCTTAGGATCGGGGGATCGCCAAGGAAATTTTTTTGGTGGGGATAACCATAAGAATACCTTTATATTTCAAAGGCTTAAACATTTTTTACAGGCGGCTTGACCGGCCTCTTCAGCCTATGCTAGCAACGCGCGGCGTTGAAACGGCCGCGTCCCAAGTCCGGCGATCCTTTTTTGATCGCCTTTGGCATCTATGGCGGGGTGGGTTTCCAGCTGGCGGCTTCGGTCGTCGGGGGCCTGCTGATCGGCGAGTATTTCGACCGGCGCTGGGACTTAAGTC
>DATEDP010000068.1 GCA_035281585.1 bacterium | reverse complement strand
TTCGTCAAGTCGGGCGGATGGCGGGGAGGCGGCGGGAAATCCGGCGCCTGGGCGAAAGCGCCGGAGATCCCCGTCAGCAGCGGCAGGAAGGCCAGCAGGGTCTTGAGGGTTAGGGGTTTAGACATTCTTTCCTCCTTATTCGGATTCGGGAGCGGGACCGCCGGGTTTTGGCGCCCCATCGACCAGCTGCTGGAGCAACTCGGAGAGCGGAACACCCTTACTCTCGGCGAAGCTATTCAAGGCTGCCGGAGCTTGGGCTTCCAGTGCCGAGAGGTCGAGGGTCCCGTCCCGGGAATTCTCCATCAAAGTTCTCATGAAGTCACCGATCTCCCTTCGGCCGGCCTCGTCCAATCCTTGGGATTCGAGAAAGCTATGTAGCTCGCCGTGGATTCCGTCTCGAGGTGGGCCCGGGGGTCGGTGCTTGGCCATCTCGACGCCGCCTTTGATGACGTCCTCTACCGAGAGGCCGTTTTCCTCGGCGAAACGCACCAAGGCTTCCGGCGCCTCGGCGGCCAGGGTCGAAAGGGTTTCGTCGTCGAGCTCGCCGCCTTGAGCGGCGTCGAATACTTTTTTATGGAAGTCACGGACCTCGCCTCGCTCTTCTTCGCTGAGACCCTTCATGAACTCCATGAATTTGCGGGGATTGGCTGCTTCGGTGTTTCCGGAGTTTAACTCCTCGATCATTTGATCCAAGTCGCCCGCCGAAACCTCGGCGGGCGACCCGGTAGAAGAGGGGGATGAACTGCGTTCGAAATAGGATTGGGGATTGCCGCTCCCGATAGTAGCGGGGCTCGATTCGCTTTGAACCAAACTTTTCGCAGAAGGGCCGCTTGTTTCGGTGCTGGAAACCTGGGGTGGGGAATAACTCTGAATTTTCATCTCGCCTCCGTCATGGCCAGGCCTGAATTGGCCTTGTACCCGAAAGGACGGAGGCGGGGTCGGGAAAGTTCCCGATCCCCCCTGAAATTATCTTATTTCACCGGGGGCTTGCCGCCGTCGGCTTGGCGCTGGCGGATTTCGCGCATTTTCTTCCGTTGCGCTGGGGTCAGGATCTTGCGGATCGCCAGCGATTGCTCGAAACCGGCCTTGGCCATGTCGTCATGAGCCTGCTGGTAGTTCTTGAAAAGGTCGCGGAGCTTGGATTCGTCCTGATCGGCGTCCATGCCTTGGTCGAGCTTGGTGCGGGCGTCGCGGACCGCTTGAGCCTTCTGCTCGAAGACCGGGCCGAAGGAGTTTTGCGAAGCTTGAATTTCCTGCTTTTGCTTGTCGCTCAAGCCGAGGTCCTTGAAGACCGGCGAATCGACGATGCTGGGAGGAGGGCCCTTGGGGTCTTGGGCCAGGGCCGGGGCGGCGCAGGCGAAGAGGGCGGCGGCGATCAGAAGACTGCGAAGGGAACGGCGGTTGAAAGACATATTGTCTCCTCCAAAGGGTTGATGGATGCGGCTTCTTAACAAGTTTGCACGCCCTTGCCCATCGAAAGGTTGGAAAAGAAATCTTGGGTTCCTCGGTTGACAAGCCCAGCCGGGCTTAGTAGCCGGGGGCTGCCGCGGCCCCGAGGGCAGGCGGCCCCACAAAATTATCGAGGAATTCCGTGGCTTTCAAGAAAGTCGACCATGTCGCCATCGCCGTCCCCAACCTGGAGGACGCGATCAAGCTCTACCAAAGCCTGCTCGGCAAGGGACCGGAGCATATCGAGGAGGTCGCCGACCAAAAGGTCCGGGCCGCTTTCTTCGGCATCGGCGAGACCAATGTCGAGCTGCTCTTCCCGACCTCGCCGGACAGCCCGATCACCAAGTTCCTGGAAGAGAAGAAGGGCCGCGGCGGCCTCCATCACATTTGCATCGAGGTCGATGACATCCGAAAGACGCTGGAACAGCTCAAGGCCCAGGGCGTCCAGCTCATCGACCAAGTTCCGCGCCGCGGCGCTCATGGCAAGTGGATCGCCTTCGTTCATCCCAAGGCCAGCAACGGCGTCTTGATCGAGCTTTCCCAAGAAGGCCAATTGAGCAATTAGGAGATTTTGATGAAGAAGATTTCGTCGCTCGCCGCTTTTGCCCTCACCCTAACCCTGACCGTCTTGGCCCAAGCGGCGGCGCCCTACCAGCCCAAGAACCAAAGCTATAAGATCCAATTCCCCGGCGCGCCGACCGAGCAGGTGGATAAAAGCCAGTCGTCGGCCGGCGAATTGAGCAGCGTCAACGCGATCTACGAAACGGCCAATGGCGCCTACGTCTCTTCCTATACCGATATCGGCGATGCCTGCCAGAAGCGGAAAGTCGACGTCCAAACCGTGCTGAAGAATTCGCGCGAGGGCGCCTTGGCCGCCAACAAGGCCAAGCTCATCCGGGAGAAGCCCTTGCAGACCGGCGGCATCGCGGGGACCGAGTTCCTGGCGAGCATCTCCGAGAAGGGCGAGAAGGGCGTGATCCTCCACCAAATTTTCTTTTCCGACAAAACTTGCCGAATTTACCAGGCCATCGTCACCGGCCCCGAAGGCATTGAATCCAAGCCCGAAACCACGGCTTTCTTCGCCTCTTTCGAGGGCATGAAATAAGCTTCATTTCCATTTTTTAGGAGATCCCATGTCGAAGAAACACCCCAACGAAGCCCTTTTCGCCGGCGAGAAGCCCTTCCCGATCATTCCGGCCTGCGAGCATTTCGCCGGCAGCGAGAAGCTGATCACCAAGGCGATGGAACTGCAAAACACCAAGGGCGGCGTCTTCGACATCACGATGGACTGCGAAGACGGCGCGCCGACCGGCAAGGAGAAGGAGCACGCCGAGATGATCGTCGGCATGGCCAAGGGCCCGCTCAACAAATACAAGATGGCCGGCGCCCGGATTCACGACTACACCAATGCCTACTGGAAGCAGGACGTCGACACCCTGGTCGGCGGCGCCGGCAACGAGCTGGCTTACATCACCATCCCCAAGCCGACCGCGGTCAGCCAGGTGAAGGAGATGATCGGCTATATTCAAGAGGTGGCCAAGAAGGGCGGCGTGAAGCGCGAGATCCCGATCCATGTTCTGGTCGAAACTCACGGCGCGTTGAAGGATGCCTTCGAGATCGCGGCCCTGCCTTGGATGCAGGTCCTCGACTTCGGCTTGATGGACTTCGTCTCCGGCCACCACGGCGCGATCCCCGATTCCTGCATGCGCTCGCCCGGCCAATTCGAGCACGCGCTGATCTTCCGGGCCAAGGCGACGGTTTGCGCCGCCGCGCTGGCCAACGGCATCATCCCGGCTCACAACGTGACGCTGGATCTCAAGGACGCCGAGAAGACCAAGGCCGACGCCCTTCGGGCCCGCAATGAGTTCGGCTTCCTGCGGATGTGGTCGATCTATCCCACTCAAATCGACGCCATCGTCGCCGCGATGATGCCCGATCACTCGATGATCGAGAAGGGCAGCCAGATCCTGCTCGCCGCCCAAGAGGCCAACTGGGGTCCGATCCAATTCGAAGGCGAGCTCCACGACCGCGCCACCTACCGCTATTACTGGGAGCTGGTGCAGTCGGCCAAGATCGGCGGCCAGAAATTGCCGGAGGCGGCCGAGAAGGCTTTTTTCGGTTAAAAATCCCCCCCTTTGAAAAAGGTACGCAAGGTCCGGCTTTGCCGGACCGCGCAGCAAATTCGCAGAATTTGCGAAGTCTAACACCAGGGGGGATTTGAAATCCGTTGCAAGCAATCGAGCTCGCTTCCGGGCTTTTTCTCCCAGCGATCGCTTTAAATCCCCCTTGATCCCCCTTTTTCAAAGGGGGAAATCAAGAATTCCCAAAATCCTGCCGGAAGTGCTAGCACTGCTCCCGCTCGGGTCGAAGATGGGAGACAACGATGAAGCGAGAGCTCTTGGCCCTGGCGATGTTGGGAATCGCGGCTTGCGGATCCGGCAACGGCTCCGGAGGAAATCCCCAACCTGAAGACAACGGGAGCCTTGACGAGGCTCCCGCCGGCAAGCCGCCGGCCCTGAAGATCGATTGCCGGCATTTCGGGAGCGGCCGCGACATCCAAGTCGGAAATCCCCAACCCGAGTCGGGCCCCGCCATCCTCCAATTCGCGAGCCTCGGCGAAGTCGATTGGAATCAACTGGCGGCCGGCGACACCGTCCGCATCTTCTGGCGCTCCGAGCCTTACCGGGAAAAAATATTGATCCGCGGCCAAGGAACCGCCGAGCAGCCGATTCGCCTTTGCGGCGTTCCCGGCCCCGCCGGCCAATTGCCGGCGATCAGCGGCCAGGACGCGACCAGCCGTCCCGACCTCGACTTCGGCGACATCCAATACGGCATGGAGGATTTGGGCGTCGTCACGATTTACCATCGCGATTATTATCAGCGTCCCGAGCATATCGTGATCGAGGGCCTGAAAATCACCGATACCCTCGGCGGCGAGGGCAGGGTCGACGAGGACGAATTTCATTACACTGCGACCAATGGCCAGTACCGGCCCTACCTGGGCGGAGCCTCCTGCCTGAGGGTGCAGGAAGGCCGGGCCATCACCGTCCGGGGAAACGAGCTCAGCAACTGCGGCAACGGCCTCTTCATCCTCAGCCGGCCGCCCGAATCCCAGATGGCCCGGGATATTTTGGTCGAAGGCAACAGCATCCACGGCAACGGGGCGACCAACAGCTATCTGATGCACAACGCCTATCTTCAAGGCGTCGATTTCCTGGTGCAGGCCAACCGCTTCGGCGAAGGCCGCCCCGGGTCGATGGGCGGCAACCTCAAAATGCGGACCGCCGGCGACGTCGTCCGCTATAATTTCTTTGCCAAGGCCGCTCGGATCCTCGACTTCGTGGAGGTTCAGGATCACGCCGAGCTGGTGCTTCCTTGGCGTTTCGCCGAATACCAGGCCGGCGGCGGAGAAGTGAGCGCGGGCGACGAGGAGCGGGTCGCAGCGGCTTGGGCGGCCTACCAAAAGACCTACGTCTACGGGAACGTCATCCTCAATCAGGGGCCCGGCGCCTCCGGCAGCGTCGTGCATTATTCCTACGACAACGTCCAGGAAGACCGCCGGCCGGGAACGCTCTATTTCTACAACAACACGGTCGTCCTCTTGGGAGATTTCGAGGAGCAGGCGCTTTATCAATTGGTGGATCAAGGGCCTTGGTACGGCAATTCCGAGCCTGGGTTCCCCAGCGGCGAGGAAAGCTTCGCGACGGTTCGGGCCTTCCATAACGTGATCTACTTGGGCGCGCTCTCTTCAGGGGCCCAGCGATCCTATTTCGAGTTCACCCGGTTTCGCCCCGACAAGCTGGATCTGGCTCTCGGCGAGAATTGGATTTCGGGCGGGTGGGACGAGGCCATTCCCGGCTATGGCCAGGCCTTTCCGGGATTTGGGAACCGCTGCACCCAATACGACGATTGCACCGATGACTCGGCGACCTATCCCGGAGGGAACGCGACCCATCACGTCGTGGGGGCTGCCATGTTGCGGGAGGGCACCGCGGCGCCGATCGATCTCCAGACTTATCTTCCCTTGCCGGGCAGCGCCCCATTGGCCGGAAGCGCTTGGCCGGGCGAACTGAGCGAGTCCTACCAGCCCCATTATCAGATCGATCCCGCCAGCGGCGCGATTTCGGCGCGGCCTTCCTTGGCCACCTTGGGTGCATGGGAGGCGTCGTTTTAGAAAATCCCAAAATTACCCCCCCCCCTTTTTCAAAGGGGGGTAAGAACATAAAAAGAATTTTTCAGCGCCGACTACGATAAACCCGAAATATTTAAATGGTACCGCGTGTGTTTCCGCTCGCCGGTCCGGCGCAGCGCGCCCATCTCGACCAAATTCTGTAAGTCTCTCGTCGCCGTGGCCCGGGAGGTCTTGGTGATGGCGAGGTAATTCTCGGCGCTGAGGCCGCCGCGGAAACCGTTCGGGCCTTCGCGGAACATTCTTTCCAGTGCTTTCTCCTGGCGCGGGTTCAGGCGACCGCCCAGCCTCTGGTAAAGCTTTGCCTTCTCGACGATGAAATCGACTAGGCTTTGAGTGGCGCTTTGCGCCTTTAAAACGATCTTCGCGAAATACACCAGCCAGTCGGTGATTTCGGTGTCTTTGTTGTTCCGTTCCAGGCTTTGGTAATAGGCCTTCCGGTCGGCCTCGATGGTTTGGGAGAGCGCGATGAGGCTGGGCTGGCCTAGGGCCTGGGAAAGCGCTTTTTCGGCGATGGCTCGACCGATCCGCCCGTTTCCGTCTTCGAAAGGATGGATCGATTCGAAATGGAGGTGAGAGATTCCGGATCGGGTCAGGGCGGAAAGCGGGGCCTTCCCTCTCGGCGCCGTGTCGTTGAACCAAGCCAAGAATATCGCCATTTCCCCCGGCACTTTTTGCGAGGGCGGCGCTTCGAAATGAATTTTGGGATTGCCCACCGGGCCGGAAACGATTTGCATCGGTTCGTCGTGGCTTCGATAGGTCCCGATGCTTCCCAAGTCGCGGCGCCCTTGGGTCAGCATGCGGTGCCAGCTAAAAAGCTGATCGTGAGTCAGGCTCTGATCCAAGGTCTGACAGAGATTGACCATCAGCTCGGCGATCCCCTGTTCCGCCGGTCGGGCTTTTAGAGCTTCGCCGTCGATGCCAAATTGCCGGCGGATGGAGGATTGAACGCTGTCGCGCCTCAGGATCTCACCTTCGATCTCCGAAGTCTTCACGGCCTCGGTGCTGAGGAAATCGACCGTCAGGCGGGATTTTTCCTCGTCGCCGACATGGCGCAAGGTCCCTTGAAAAAGTCCCGATTGGCGGAGGAATTCCGCTTCCAAATCGGCCAATTCTGCTTGCCTGAAACTGAAATTAGGCCAGGAAGATTTTTGCCAGTTCCATTTCATGAGCGATAACAGCTCCCTCTATAGCTCATATTAAAGCTAATTTATGAGTTATAAAAGGGAATTCTATCGCTCATCCAAAACCGATTCTGGACTGATTGCCGAGTGTTTTTACCTCTCAAAGTGAGAACTTTTTTACAATCATATATTATTTAATATTATGATTTTACTTAACAATTTAATATTAATTATCTGGCCTTTGCCTTGCATTGGATCTTCCCTTGGAGAGGTATATGTCCGAGGGGAAGACCTACAATCGGCCGCGGTTTGACGGGGTGAGTTTCTATCTTCCGCCGGAAGGGGAGAAGGACATCTTCTCGATCGCCGGCGGGACCGACGCGAACGGGATCTCGAGCGAACATCGGCGGTATCGGGACGAGCTGAAGAAGCTCTTGGGGCCGATGGTGCCGGCGCTTTTGCGGGATGGCTGCGGGGCTTTGGATCTTAGTAAACTCAAGGTTCAGGATTTTGCGGAATTCAAAGCGTTCCTGCAGCGCCAAGCCGAGCTGAACGACGGCAAATCTTTTCAGAACCCCTACCGGGATCTGCTCGAAGACGAAAACTTCGAGCCTCTGCTTAAATTACTCTACCAAGAGATCGATTC
>DATEDP010000067.1 GCA_035281585.1 bacterium | reverse complement strand
GGCAAAACATTTCCTCCGCCTTTTACTTCTCCTGCTTCCGCTGACGGTCCAAGCCTCCGGCGAAGCCTCGGTGTCGGCGCTGGCCGACCGGGTTCAGAGCCTTTACGAAGGCGCTCAAGATCTCTCGATGGACTTCGATCAAAGGACCTACGTCGCGGTTTTGGAGAAAGAAGTCCGAAAGAAAGGCTCGGCCCGCTTCAAGAAGCCGGGCAAGATGGCGATCCGCTATGAGGGCGAGGGCGGCCGCAATTACTTGAGCGACGGCAAGACCCTCTGGATTTTCGAAAGCGGCGATGCCCAGGTTCAGAAGATGGACGTCGGCGAAACCGACATGCCGGCCGAGGCCCTGAGCTTCCTCGGCGGCTTGGGCCGGCTCCAGCGCGATTTTGCGGTCGAGACGGTCGACTCCAAGAAATGGAAAAGCCTTAAGCGCAAGCGCCAGGACCTGAGCTGGATGGAGCTGACCCCGCTCAACAAGCAATCGGGCCTGGCTTGGCTGGTGATGGGTTTCGACGGCGGCAACGTCGCCCGCGAAGTCTTTCTTTCCACCGACACCGGAAATTTGAGCCACTACACCTTGGAGAACGTGACGCTCAATCAGGGCTTGAGCGACGACCTCTTTAAATACTCGAAAAAATAAAGGGAGACGAACGATGCCATCCTTCGACGTGGTCAGCGAAGTGAACCAACAGGAAGTCGACAACGCGGTGAACCAGGCGGTGAAAGAGATTGCCCAGCGCTACGATTTCAAGGGCACCAAGACGACGGTGGAGTTTCAAAAGGCCCAGAGCCAGATCCACGCGGTCAGCGACAATGAATCCAAGATGAAGGCGGTGATCGAAATCCTGCAGTCCAAGGCTTTCAAGCGCGGCATCGACATCAAGTCGCTCTCGGTCGGCAAGGTCGAGCCGGCCGGCGGCCAGCTGGTGAAGTGCGATATCAAGGTTCTGGAAGGCATCGAGACCGAAAAGGGCAAGAAGCTGGTCGCACTTCTCAAGGACAGCAAGCTCAAGGTCCAAGCCCAAATCCAAGATAACCAGGTTCGGGTGACCGGCAAAAAAAAGGACGACCTCCAAGAAGCCATCGCCTTGCTCAAGCAGGCCGAGTTCGAGCTTCCCCTCCAGTTCAAGAATTTCCGAGACTAATCTTCTCCCCTCCATACAATCCTCCCCCCTCGCGGGGGAGGGTGGACTCGGTCGAAGACCGAGGCCGGGAGAGGGGGTGCTGCATAAGCAGCATTGACTTCATGCCACGCCCCCTCTCCCGAGGGGAGAGGGCAACTTTCGGCGCCATGGGCCGAAGATTTCCTGAGAACCCAAGGTTTTCAAGGTTTTATGCCGGGTAACGATTTTCCATTGCGCGGGCCTGAGCCCGCTTGGCTCCGCTCGCTCGATTCCGTTTCGCAGCGCGAATGGCGCAACCTCGTCCGCGAGACCGATGCCGAGCTCTATCAAGAGGGCTTGCTTCACTTTGCCGGCCGCCAGGAGCGGCTCAACCAAGAAGCCGTCGCCGGCGCCATTTACAACGCCATGCTCGAAGGCCATCAAGCGGTTGACTCCTCGGTCTTGGCCCGGGCCCGTGAGAGGTTGGCGGTGCTCAACGGTGGCGGCAGCGGCGGCGCCCGGACCGAGTATTTACTGCGCCACGCCGGCTCCGAGCTCTTCGATCCCTCGATGATCGCCGGGATGGGTGCGGCTTCGGCGGTTTTTCGCCTGGCCCGAGCGGCGACCCTGGCCCGCCTCGCTTCGGGCGCCCCCGGATTTTTCACTCGCGGCTGGGCTGCGAGGGGCCTGGCTTCGGCCGCCGGCTTCGCCCTCGAGGCTCCGACTTTCACCCTGGCCCACCGCCTGGGTCGAGCCGGGCTCGGTCATTCCCAGGATTGGAGCGTTCCGGCCCTGACTCGGGACTTCGCCTCCAGTTATCTAGTGCTCGGCGCGATGAAGCTGGGCGCGCGCGGCGCCGGTGCCTTGCAAGGCTTGGGTGGCTACCGCGGTCCGGCCGCCACCGCGCTTTTCCAACAATCGGGAATGCTCGGAGGAATTTTGATTTCCCAGGGGCTGGAACGCCGTCTGGGCTGGCGTCCGGCCGCTTCGACCGAGGCCGCGGCCGCCGATGCCTTGGTGACCTGGCTCCAATTCAACATGGCCGGCCGCTTGAGTCAAAGCGTGCTGGGCCCGCGCTTTCAAGCCTGGGAGCGGGAGCTGGAAAGCCGGACCAGGGCTTTGGAGCTGCCGCGACCGGGACGGGGCAACGGTCTCCTCGAAAACCTCTCGCCGCAAGCGGCCTGGGCCGGCACTACCGCCAATCCAAGGTTTCTAGCCGCCGAGCCTTTGCTGCCGATGGTCGTTCAGATGTCCAGCAACAAGCCGGGCCGGGGTTCCGAGGGGCCGACCGACACCGGCCGGCCCGAACCGACGCGCGGCTCACCCGAAACCGCTTCGCCGGAAAGCGGGGCCCGAAAGCCCTTTTTCAGCGTGGAAGTGCCTCGCGGGGGTCAGGCCCTTCAGTATCGGCTCGTCTTGCAAGATTTCGACACTTACCTTCGCTCCGGCTCCAGCCGGGTCATCGCGATCCGCGACGATGCCGAGATTCGCCTGCGCCTGATTCACCGAACCACTACCCGGCGGGGCAATGACTTTTTGCCGGCCGGCCTCAAGGGCTACATTTTCGAAATTTCCGAAGGCCCCACTCGGGGCGAGTGGCATCTCTACGCCACCGAGGACGGCTTGATGCACTTCAGCCTTCGGGCCGAGGACATGAAGCCGGGAGTCGCCGGCATCGTGATGGACTGGATGGCCACCCAAGCCGCGCTCACCGGGCGGCAGGCCCTCTTTGCCGCGGTCACCAATGTCGAGGATTTCGCTATTATCAAGAGCCGGGGCCTGATCGACGAGCGGTCGGCGATCCTCGAGGCCCATCAATGGGGCCGGCGCCATCGGCGCCAGAGCATCCCGCTCGGCCGCTTCGGCGATGCCGATTTCATTTCGAGACATCGAGGCGGCTATTTTAACCTATGGGCCTTTCCCCGGCCGACCTTGCTTCCGCCGGAGCTACGCTCGGCCGAGATTCCTCGCCAGGGAGGCGCTGACGGCCGCCACTCCTATGAATTGCACATCGAGCCGCTGCGTCGATTTTTTACACCCGGCTACGAAGGGGTGATTGCCCGCCGCGAAGGGCGGGAGATCCGGGCCAAGGTCTTCGAAAGCTGCCTCACCAGCGCCTTCGATCGCTTCATGGCCACCGGAACTCCGCGGATTTCGCTGCAGCTTTGGGAAGGCGAGCCGGCCAATTCCGGACAATTGGATTTCTATGTCGAACCCCATCGCCTGAGCCTGGCCAATATCGCGCGGGGCGCGATGCCACCGGGCGCGGGCAGCATCGTGATCGATTGGCTCTACACCCAGGCTGCCGTCCGGGGCGCGGCGGTCGACATCCTCCACATCAAGAATCCCCGGCTCTGGGAAACCTTGGAGCAGCACCGGTTTTTCGAGAGAGAAAGCGCCCAAGTCGAGCTGGGACATTGGGACACCGTTTATTCGCACTTCGAGCCCACGGTTTCGGGCGCTTACGGCGAAGTGCCATTGGACCGGCATTACCGGGAAATCACCGGCCTGGCGATTCCGGTGGCCCAATTGCGCAGCCGGCCCAATTTGGCCCGGCTTCCCGAGGCCTTGCGGCCCACACCCCCCGACACCGAATCGCAAAGCAACTTTTGACCTGGCGCGGCGAGAAGTCGTACCTATAGCTATGGCCAATCTCCTGCCTAATCTCGGCCGAGGCCCTGCGGTCTCCGGGCCGGCCGGCGCCTTTGCGCCGGCCGAGGTCTTGTCGCGGCTCGGCCCGCTTTCCCAAGGCTCGGCGGAATTGCGCTCCCTTTCCGTGGAACGGGACCCCGAACTTTTCTACGAGGCCTTGCTCAGCTACGCCGGCCGGCTCGAGCGGCGGGGCGCCAGCTCCGAGAGCCAGGCGGTTCTGCAAATCGTTGCCGCCGGCGCCACCGAAGCTTCGGTGGCCGAGCGGGCCCGGTCCCGGCTCCAAGCCCTGCAAGGAACCGGTCATCTCGGCGCCCGCGCCGAAGTTTTGGCCGGCCGTTTCTTCCGCGAGGTGAGCGAGCCAACCGCGCTCTTCGCGATGGGCGGAGCCGGCGCCATCTACCGGCTTTCCCGTTTCACGGCCTTGGCTCGTTTAAGCTCCTGCCCGGCCGGCCTGCTGAGCCGGGGTTTCGGCGGCCGAGCCCTGGCTTCCTCGCTGGCCTTCTCGGCCGAAGCCACCAGCTTTCCCTTATTGGTCCGAGCCGGCCATTTCGGTCTCGGGCGATCCCAGGAATGGTCGGCCGATCAGCTCGGGCGGGAGATCGCCTCCAGCTTTTTCGCCCTCGGGGGCCTGAAGCTCGCCGGCGCCGGGGCCTCAGCCCTCACCCGCCGCTTGGGTCCGGGCGGCAGCGGCGCGATCCTCGCTCCGGTCTTCCGCCAGACCGCCATGTTGGGGGGCATCCTGGCCGGCCACCGGATGGAGGAGTGGGCCGGGCTTCGGCCGACGCTGGACGGAGCCACCACCGCGATCGACAGCTTGGCGCTCTTGCTCCAGTTCAACATGGCCGGCCGTCTGAGCCAGCGGCTCTTCGGCGAGCGCTTCC
>DATEDP010000066.1 GCA_035281585.1 bacterium | reverse complement strand
AGCCGAAGTCGAAGCCTATGCTCGGACCGTCCGCTCACTCCAAAAAGCTCCGGTCGAAGAATGCAGCCTCTGGGAAGACTTGATCCCGGTCGCCACCACCTTGAAGTACGCCGCCAAGGTCCTCGATTCCTTAAGAAGAGGGGACAACGTCCTCCTCGAAGGACCGCCAGCGGTCTCCAAGTCCTCGATCCCCAAGTGGCTGGGCAAGCTCCTCGGCCAAGACGTCGTCGAAGCCACCGGCAGCCCCGATCACAGCTCGGCCGAGATGGTCGGGATGCCGACCATCGACGAGCAGGGAAATCTCGTTTTTCAACAAGGCTATATCCTCAAAGCTTTACGCGAAGGATCGATCTTAATCCTCAATGAAGCCAACCTGATTCCGCCCGAGGTCTTGGAGCGGCTCAACTCGCTGCTCGACGACGACAGGATGCTGATGGTGACCGAGAACGGGGCCAAGGTTCCGGTCAAGGCCGATCCCAACTTCCGGATCATCTTCACCCAGAATCCGGCCGAGATGCAGGGCGGCCGCAAGGCTCATTCGCCGGCTCTAGAGAACAAGTTCCGCAAGATCTACCTTCGCGACGACTTCACGCCCGAAGAATTGAGCCGGATCGTCGCCGAGACGATGCCGCGGCTCGCCTCCATCGCCTCCAACATGGTCGAGGCCCACGCCGAGGCCTTGAAGATCCTGGCAAACGACAACGAGACGCTCACCTTACGCGACCTCCAGCGCTGGGGACTGATCGCGACCGCCTTGATCGAGACCAAGACCTTGAGCCCCGAGGAGTCGATCCTGCTCGGCGCCGAGCTGGTCTATCCCGGCCGAACCCTCAACCTCGAAGTCCGCGACCAGCTCCAGCCGGTCTTGGATAAGCTCCAAACCGACCTCAGCGAGGCCGATTTAAGCACCTCCACCGAATCCCATCCCGAGCTCCGCCAAGCCATTCGCAAAACCTTGGCCAAAGATGACACCTCAAGTCTACTATCGATTTACTTGAGCCTGGCCCAAATGCAGGATCTCGATCCCGAGGTATACCTAGGCCTCGTCCTGAAGGACGCAAGCGTCGATGAGTTGCAGGAAATACTCCATGACTGCGGATGGGACGAAACCAAAATCGCCCTCTGGATTTACTCTTTCCGACCACCGGGAGGCCTGGCTTGGTTGGAAGGATTTCTCACGGAGAAGTCCAAGCGCGGACGATTGAATACCGGTGAGATCCAGGCGGTTCAATATGCGATAAAAGCGATCGCTTCGCTCGGCGCTCGGGATTTCGAGCATCTCAAGCGGTGGATTGTCCAAGCCGAAACCCACGGCGAAACTTACGTCACCGTCGCCGCTGCCAAGACGCTCGCCGGATTGGGGGATCCCGTCGGGGTGACGGCGTTGGGCTCCGCGCTTAGGTCCAAAAACCAGGGCATTCGACTCGAAGCGGCGAAGGCCTTGGGCGATCTTGGCTTGGAAGAGGGGAAGGACGATCTCAGGGCCATTGCAAAGCTTGGCGGTCGATTTGCTTCCATCGGTCAAGAAGCCCAAGAATATCTAAGAAAAATCGAGCTCTTCGAATCAGGAACAGATCCGCGACCCTTCCTGCGCCAACTTCATAAGAAAAATACTTGGGCCGCCGAAGCGCTTTTGGAATTTGCCGAAAGGACCCGAGACATTCCCACCTTGGAATATTTGGAGAGTTTTCACGATCAATGGAGAATCGCCGAGATCCTCTCCAGAATTTCCCCTAAGCGAAAGGGGAACCCGGAATACCGAGAGGTCCGCCATCTCGTCGCCGACGAGTTGAACCGAGCTTTGACCAAAGTCTCGAGCTTGGACGCGGCCAGATTGCAAGACCTCCTTAAACATCTACCGCATTGGGAGAACCATGCCTCGATCCGCGCCACCATCCGTCAGATCTTGGCCAAGGAAGGCATTTCCGATCTCGAGGCGGTTTATCAGGCCTTGGCCGAAAGCGAAGGCATGGCCCTGGACGCCTGGCTGGGCAGGATCTTTCAGGAAGCCGGCCCGGAAGAGCTGGCCCGCTTATTCGCCGAATTGAACTGGGACAAAACCATGGCCATGGATTGGCTGTCGGGCTTCAAGCCCGCTGGCGCCGCGGAATGGCTTTTGAAGAATGCCGTCGAGGATCCTTCGTCCGACCTGCGCCGAAAAGCCGCCGCCGTCTTAGGCCAAATCGGGGCCAAGGGAGCCATTCCAGAGCTGCGATCCCTCCTGAAGGACGGCGACGAGCAAGTTCAGATGTGCGCGGCGGCGGCGCTAGGCGCCATCGGCGCCCGGGAAGCCACCAAGGATTTGCGGGCTCTCTTCAAGAGTCCCAGCGCTTCGATCCGCCGGGAAGCGGTCGAGGCGATCGCGACCTTGGGCGCCAAGGAAGCCGGCGAAGACCTGCGACTCCTCTTAGACGATCCCGATATCCAAGTCTCAAGCACAGCAGCCCAGGCCTTGGGCCAATTGGGTGTCGTGACGGCCATCGAGGACTTGCGCGCCTACGCCGCTCGAGTCAGCCCCCTTCGCCGAGCCTATGCGGCCGAGGCCCTGGGGCGCTTGGGCGCCAAAGAGGAGGCTTTGCTCCTGATGCGGAATTTGCTCCAGCACCAGGCTCAAGGAGTGATGATGAACGCCATCCTTGGCTTGGGCCGCTGGGCTCCCGAGGAAGCCTTGATCGATCTGCTGCCTTTGCTTGAAGCCGATGATCCTTACGTCCAAGCCAGCGCGGCCTCCGCCCTTGGCCACCTAGGTTCGCCCAAAGCCGTGCCCGATTTAATGAAGGCTCTAAAGTGGGGCGATGAAACGCTCCGAATGGCCGCGGCCGAGGGCTTGGGCCGCCTCCGGGCCACCGAGGCGATCGAAGCGCTCCAAGCGGCGCTTTCGGACAAGGAAAGCTTGGTCCAAGCCGCCGCCGCGCTGGCCCTAGGTCAAATCGGAGCGCAAGACGCGGTTCAGAACCTGCAAGCCTTGTTGCGAGACAAGACCGCGGAAGTCCGCCGCGCCGCCGCCGAAGCCCTTCGCCAACTCTCCTCGGGGGCTCCGCCCCGGCCCGGCCACGCCGAGATCCAAAAAATTCTCGCCGAGGAATTGGGCCGCGGCATCGCCGAGAGCGAAGAGAGCAAAGCGGATGAACTGCAAAAACTTCTGAATCGACTGCCGAAGTGGAACGAAGCCCAGGCCGAAAGCTCCGAGGCCCTGCTCCGTGCCGCCATCCAAAGAGCCTTGGCCAAAGAAGGCATCAGCGACCTTAGGCCGGTCTACGAGGAATTAGCCGCCTCCCAAGGAATGGGAATGGCTATTTGGTTGATGAAGGTGTTCCAGAACGCCGATATCGAGACCCTGGAACGCCTGGCTCAAGATTTGAATTGGAGCTTATTGGAACAAATCGAGTGGGTCGACCAAGTGAAGCCCAGAGCCGGCCGCATCCTCCTCGAAGGGGCTTTGAGCGAAGCGGCTCCCAGCGTCCGGCGAAATGCGGTGACGGCTCTCGGCAACTTGGGCGATCCCGAGGCTCGTCCAGCCGTAGAGCAAGCTTTGGGCGATTCCGATGCCAAGGTCCGGGCCAGCGCTGCCGAAGCGCTAGGGCATTTGGGCGAGCCGACGGCCCGACTGGCGCTGGAACGAGCCCTGGAGGACCCTCTGCCCAACGTGCGAGCGGCCGCGGCCACCTCCTTGGGAATGCTCGGCGATCCGGCTGCTCGGGCGGCCTTGGAAAAGGCCGTGAACGATCCGAATG
Source organism: bacterium (assembly GCA_035281585.1). Classification (NCBI taxonomy): domain Bacteria; species bacterium. Next base: position 379 of record DATEDP010000066.1, on the reverse strand, counting down.
AGGACGTCCAAGCGAACGCCGTCATGGCGCTCGGCGATCTGGGCGATCCCGCCTCTTTAACAATATTGCGAAAACTCTACGAAGACCCCCGATGCATGATCCGCGGCACCGTCCTCCAAGCTTTGGGAAAATTAAGAGGCTCGGCCGCGCAACCGATCCTGGACAATGCCTTAGTCAGTCCGAATTCGGAATTGCGCCGCCAGGCGGCTTTGGCCTTGGGCGAATCGGGCGACCATGCGGCCCGCCCAGCCTTGGAAAAGGCTCTGGAAGATCGGGAAATGCCCGTGAGAGAAGCCGCCGTCGTCGCCTTGGGTCAGCGGGGCGATCCCGCATCGCGGCCGGCCTTGGAACGACTCTTGACCGATTCGACTCCTTCCCT
>DATEDP010000065.1 GCA_035281585.1 bacterium | reverse complement strand
ATGTTCGGATTGGGCGCTCAGCTCTGCACTTGGGGCGACGCGGTTTGCGCCGGCGCGGGCTTCCGCATCGATCCCGGCGTCAATCCCAAGATCGACGTCGTCGACGGCAATTATCCGGCGATGGGCCTGAGCCCGGCCGGTTACACGGTCGGCGGAGGCATCGACATCATGCGTATCGTCGACAACATCCGCGGTGGCGGTGTGTCCAAGCCTCGTAGCGCCGTCAAGGCCGCCGAGGATAAGCCGGCCGCCGCCGTGACTCCGGGTGCCGCTCCCGCGGTGACTCCGGGTGCTCCGGCCCAGCCGAAGGCTGAACCCGCCAAGCCGGCCCTGACCGGTCTGGCCTTGGTCGAATCGCTCCGCGATGAGAACAAGAGCTTGCTGGCGGTCGCTTCCACCAATGCCAAGGCCGCGGACGTCGATCTCGCCGAAGTGAAGAAGAAGCCGGCCGAAGGCGCCGCCCAGGCCGCCGATGCGGTCCAGTCTTACCGCACGGTGCAGGATCGGATGAACAAGGCCAACGAAAACGTTGCCAAAATCAAGGCCGAAGTCGAAAAGCTCAGCGGCGATGACAAGAAAAAGGCCGAGGCGGCTTTGAAAGAAGCCACGGCGGCCGCCGACGAGGCCAACAAGCTGGCCCGGGCCGCTTGGGACGATGCCAGCGCGGCGGTTCAGCTATACAATAAGAACCGCGGCGCCAACGGGCCCATCGATTTCGTCGACACCAAGCCGGATGCTCAGGGCGCCAACAAGGCCAAGCCCGCCGGTAAGCCGGCGGCCAAGCCGGCCGCCAAGCCCGCTGCAAAGCCGGCGGAGAAGCCTGCTGAAAAGCCGGCCGAGAAACCCGCTGAAAAGCCGGCCGAGAAGCCGGCCGCCAAGCCGGCTGAAAAGCCCAAGGGCACCGACGGCGCCGACTGGTAAGCGGCTCAGTTCAGAATTACGCCACAGGACCTCGTTCCCTCAGGGAACGGGGTCTTTTTTTTGGTCGTCATCCTGAGCGCAGCGAAGGATCTGCGACCACCCAAGGTTGATGAGCGACCATCGGTGGCGGTAGATTCACTTCGTTCAGGATGACAATTGGTTTTAGGAGGATGAGGCCTTGGCTTTGCGGCCGCCGAGGATGATGCGCAAGCGGCTGCGGCTGCCGCCCTGGCCTTCGAGAACGTCCATGATCTCGCGCTCGTCGTTGGCCGCTCTTTGGATCTTGGCGGCGTCCTGCTCGACCAGCTCGCGGGTCATCTCGATTCCGTAGGAGGCCAGGATGGGTTTGATCTCGTCGAAGCGGTCGAGGATCGACATCCGGACCGACTCGAAGCCGGACTTGGCGGCATTGGCGCGGGTCCAGAAGGCGAAGGGGTTCATCTGGAAGAAGGTCGCGTCGTCTTCTTTGGGTTGGACCAGGATGATGTCGCCCTTGAAGCCCTTGTCTTCCTCCAAGCGCTTGATTCCGTCCTGTAGGCGCTGGTGGTAAAGGGTCCGGAAAACCTGGTTGAAGACGCCGAAGACGCCGTTGTCCGAGATGCGCGGGTCGCGGGCGACGTAACGGTTCTTTTCGCGGAGGTATTCGACGTTGACCAGGTTCTTGAGCGGCCGGAAGGGATTGTAGCAGATCACCAGCTCGGCGCCCTTTTCCAGGGCCAGGTCGATATTGGCGGTCTTGAGCACGCCGCCGTCGATATAATCGACGCCCTTGATCCGCACCGGCTTGTAGAAGCCGGGCATCGCGGTCGAGGCCTGGACCGCCTGGCTGATCGTCACGTCGTTCTTTTCGTCCCAGCCGAAGATCGCCCGATCCGAGGTATCGAGGGTCATGGCGCAGATATAGAGGTCCTTGCCCCGCATCCGCTTCAGCACCTTGAAGTGATTGCTGAGGTGGTTCCGCTTCATGTTCTCGGCCAGAAAGCGCTCCAAGGGCTGGTTGTCGAAGAAGCCGGTCGGCATGGCGCTCAGGATCGAGGGGGCCGAGCGGCCGCTATAGAGCGCTCGGGCCAGCGGCTTCACCATCTTTTCATAGTTCGAATAGTTCGGCTCGTTGACGAAGCGGAGGAAACCCTTCTTGAGGCTGTCGCCGATATTGGGCAGGGCCTGGAAGAAATCGAGCAGGATGTTGGGGAAATAACCGAAGCGCTCCAAAAGATAATGGACCGGCTTCTCGATCATCTCCCGCCAATTCAAATTGTAGATGTCGAGCGGCGTGAGCTGGGAAAAATGCTCGCTGGTGCCGTCGAGGCTTTTCAAGATCTCTTCCGGCGGGATGCCGCCGGCCAAGGGCGCGGCCAGGAAGCCGCCGGCCGAGGTTCCGACGTAGATGTCGAAATCGGTGACCTTGCGGTTGACCAGGAAATCGTTGAGGGCCTTGAGTCCGCCGGCCTTGAAGGCTCCGCCGCTAATGGCGCCGCCGGCGAGAACGAGGGCGATTTTGCTATGGTGCTTTTTCTTGGTGAGATCGCTTTTCTGGACGATTCGAATTCCCAAGCGCAGCTCCTTCCCAAATCCCTGCAGATGACACAGCGGGTCGAAACTAACGATGAATTTGCAGCGAAGTCAAGCAATGTCACCCGGTAGGGGCGGGTCTTGCACCCGCCCGTTGCACAGATTTGTTGGGCAGACAGGACGACCGCAAGGGTCGCCCCTACACTTCGCCCCTTCGCATCTTGAGGATCATCTTGAGGTTGGGTGTGTAGTCGCCGTAGGCGTTCTCGCCGGCCTTGAAATGCTTCCACGCCTCCTCCCGCTTGCCGTCCTGAAGAGCCAGGACGCCCAGCATGTAGTGGGCATAGGCCTGCCAAGCCTTGGGCGGGTTGTGATCGAGGAATTCCTGGAAGGTCGCGGCCGCCATTTTTTTGTCGCCGGCCCGGTTATAGGCCAGGGCCTTGAAGTAGCGGGCGACGTTGACTTCCGGCGCCATCGCCAACACCTCGTCGAGGGTGGCCTGGGCCTCGGGGAATTTCCGGTTGAGGGAGAGGAAATTGCCCTTGAGGTTTCGCATCATGATGTTGCTCGGATACTTGTCGAGCAGGGTTTGGGCGAGCGGGACGCCTTTCGCGCCATTATTCTGTTCATGATAGACGAAAGTCATGGCGGCCAGCGCCAGGTCGCCGGCGACGATCGACTCATTGATTGCGCGCTGGATCTGCTCGATGCCTTCCTTCCGGCGATCCTTGAAGAAGGGCAGGAATTTGATTCGGCTGGTGAACACGCTTCGCCAGTAATCGTAGAGGCCCAGGCCCAGATAGACGTCGGTGAAGGCCGGGTCCTTGTTCAGAGCCCGCTCCAGGCACTTTTTGGCTTGGCCGCTTTCGCCCATGGCCTTGAGGTACTCGTCCTTGCGCACGTAGTAGAAGCCGCGGAGACCGCTGGAGGCACCGCAGAGGAAGTTCTCCCAGGCGCTGGAGCTCTCGTTCTTGGCGATCTTGTCGACGACGATCTTGTTGCGCTTCTGCTCTTCCTCGAAGGTCGAATCGAGCGAAAAGTCGAAGTTCTCGAACATCTGGGCATTGTAGAGCGCCATCAAGCCGAAGGAGCCGAGGGCCGAATCGGGATATTGTTGGGCCAGTTGGGAGAAGAGGGCTTTGGCCTCGGGGTAGCGCCGGTTGAAGATCAGGCTTTGGCCTTGGAGGGCCTGGTTGAGAATTTCCTCGGTGGCGCCTTGGGGAATGTGGCGGAAAGCGCTGAGGCTGAAGAAGCTGAACACAAGGAAGAAAATTCGCAGGAGCTTAGTCATCTTGAAAGATTCTACGCTGAAGCCAAGAAAGAAGCTCTTATCCCCCCTTTGAAAAAGGGGGGAAGGGGGGATTTTGCCGCGATGGCTAATAAAAAAAGGGTATATAAAAAGAAAGCATGGGCCCGAGGTTTGTAGAAAACCCCTGGGCCCATGCTGGACCTGGGATGAGGAGATTTAAAAACCTTTATTGCAACCGAATGACAATTCCACCCGCGATCATACTTGGGGGCGCGGAAAAGCTCAAGCCTTGTCCTGCATCCCGTAGCTGATTTCCGTCGACTTCGAGGAAGAGCCCGGCGGTGGAGCGGATCTGACCCTGGAAAGGAATTTTGGACAGATCTTGCCCTTGGAGACCGTGGAGGACGGTCCCCCGGTTGTCGCTTTGGCTTCCAACTAGCGAAATTCCTTGGAAATTATAACGAGGGTCGTCGGAAATTCCGCTCTGGCTGAGCTGCAGGGTGGCGTAAAAATCGAGCAGCAAGTTGCGGTAGCTCCATCCGGTGGCTGCCTCGATATTCGCGACTCCCTTGCCCGGTCCTTGGAGCAGTGCCGCCAGGAGCTCGGTGCCGCTCCCCACTTGGGGGTAGCGGCCCAGCTCGGCCTGTTCGAAGAGGTAACGGAAGAAAAGATAGGCGCCGCCGCGCTGGGCGACCGAAGTGCCGGCGGTGAAGGGAGCGTCGCCCGGGGCCCGAAGGTAGAGTCCGACCCGGGAGGGGTTTTCGACGCCGGTGCCGGCCAGCCCACCGGAGTTATCGAGATCCTCGATGAAATGGCTGATCCCTTCATTGGCCCAGGGCTCCTCGGCCCCGTCGTTGCTGATCAGCACATGTTGGTTGAAGCTGATCATGTGCTGAAACTCATGGGGCAAAACCGAGGGGGCGATATTCGATCGCCAAAAATCGAGGCTCAAGGTCACATTCCAGTCGCCCTTGGGATCGGGAACGCAGATGAAAAGGACCTCGCGCTCGTTGCTCGTTCCCCCGCCCGCGGGAAAGAGATCGCCGCCGTAGAAGTAGCCGGTGACGAAGCCGCCGCCGGTGTTGCCCAGCCGGTTGACCGCCGGGCTGAAAAGCACCGAGAAGAGTCCGTTGCCGTCCACGTCGGATTCCTCGCCCAGGAGGCGGCGCTCATGGGGGATCTTGGCCTCGAAGCCGTCGATGACGCCGGCCAGCGTCGAGGCGTTGAGCGAGTTGAGAATGGCTTCGTCGACATAGTAGACCGCATGGTCGCTGCGCTGGACCTCGATGCCGCAGACATTTTCATGGTCGACATTATTGGACAGCGAGCTCAGGACCTTGAAAAGGACGCCGCGTCCGCCGCCGCAGGTGACGGGCGCGGCCATGCTCTTGGTTCCTCTCGAGTCTGGTGAGAAGGGCTCGAGCCCGACCAAGCCCTTCTCCCATTCTCGAAGGTGACCGTGAAAATTGTGCAGGGACTCGCCGGTTTCTTCCTTTTCTTCGAGGGCCGAGCTCAAGGTTTGAAGCAGTTTGGCCGAGGAGTCGGCCAGGCCGTTCAGGGCGACATCGAATGTCGAGCTTTCGGTGTTGGCCGAAAAGAGGACCAGCGAGAACTTCTCGTCGCCCGACAGCTCGCTGAAGTGGATTTGGGCATGGTTCGAAGAGTCGAATTCCAGCGGCCGTACCTCGCCCGGTGCGAAGCCGCCGCCCAAGGCCTGGGTCGAAAAATCCGCTCCGGTGCCGCCGCCCCCGCAGGCGGCCAAGCCGAGCAGAACTAGGATGGAAGAAAGGGGAAAATGAAGAGAGTCCCGGCGCTGAATAAACATAGCTGCACACTCCGTCGAAAATTTGCGCGGGAAGGCTTTTCAGGCTCTCTCGGTCGGTATTGGGTAGGCTTCTCAGGGGATTTAAAAAGCAACTAAGGTGCCATTTTGAGAAATTAGCGACAAAAATTAAAATTATTAATTAATTTTAAATACTTATGATTATCAAATTGAATTTAAGTTATTTGACGAAAAAATAGCAAAAAGGGGTATTTTAAACCCCCTTAAGGGTCAAATAACCTTTAAGCACATGAAAAATAAAATGAAGATGTGGATTTAGCAGGTCTGCCAAACAGCGGGTATATTTTGACACTTCGCAGGGGCTAAAGCCCCTGGCTACAGGAAGAAGCTGGCTGCGACAATGCCCAGAACCGAAACGGCCACTGCGTAAAGGATGAAGGCGTAGAGCCGGGGGCGTCCGCGATATCGTTCCCTCATCCCGAGCATCTCGAAGACATTGGCTGGAACGCTTTGCGGCCCCGGGTCGGGCAGGGGGAGGGCCGCCGCTTGGCCGCCATCGGCCTCGGGCCGGACTCCGTTTTTCTTGGCGCCGCCGAAGATCGACCGCTCCAAGCGGGCCTGGCTGAAGGGGTCGATGTTCCCTTTGGGATTGAAGACCACGTTCTTGGCGCTCTCCTCGGCCTGGATCAGGCGCGACTGGTTTTCGAGGATGTGGTCGAGCTCGAGGTAGCTGATCTCTTCGCCGAACATCTTCTTCATCATCTCGGCGTCGATTTTTTGTCCGGGCTTGAGGTTGGAGAGCCATTCCAGGAATTGCTCGTCGTCGACCGCCACCTGGGTGAACTTCTGCTCGCGGTTTTTGCCATCGGCCGAATATTTCAGATCGCCGACCAGGGTGTTGGTTTGGCCCTTCTTGAAGAGGCCCCGAAAGATCATGCCGAGGACGTCTTCCAGCGATTTTTTGGAGCTCTTCTCTTGATTGCCCACCTTCATCATCCGGGCGAAGAAAGCTTCCCAGTCGCTCTTGCCCGGAAATTGGGGGCCGCCTTCGCCCACCGGCTCGTAAACTTCGTGGCCTTCCTCCAAGACTTGGTGGAGGAGGAGGGCGAAGCGAGTCTCGAAGTCGAGCTGCTGCTCCTTGGCCTCTTCTTTTTTGTCGGCGGCCTTGCCGTCCTTGAGCGATTCGGTGCCGCGGCTGGCCTCGGTTTGATCGGAGCCGCGCAGCGAGCCGTCGCCCTTGCGGATCTGGACCGCCTTGTTGCGCAAGGCTTTGCCCAGCAGGGCCTGGGCCTCGGCGCTCAAGGGGTGATCGCCACCGTCCTCGCTGGGCAGCTCGGTGAGGCTCCCGTCCTTATTGAGCTTGAAGGCCCGAAATTCCTTGCCGTCCTTGACGAAGACCAAGTTGCCCCGGATGTTGACCGCGACTTGAGCGGTGGTGTTCGCGAACTGTTGGGCCGCGCCGCCGAGCTGGTTCTGCACCAGCCTTTGGACTTGTTGGAACATGGAGTCCGGCGAGAAGGGCCTGCCGGTGAAAGCCCGGGCCGAGGCTTCGGTGCCGGCGCCAAAGGCCCGGCCGTATTGAATGACCAAGGTCGGGGCCCGTTCGCCCGTTCCGGTCGCGGTTCGCGGCATGTTGGGCATGGTCCGGGCCATGGCCGGATTGCCGGCGGTCGTGGTCCGGCCGCTGGTTTGAGCTTGGGGATTGGGCGAGCGCGCCGTCGTCGGCTGACCTTGCTGGCCTTGTTGACGAATCAGGGCCCGCGCCGATTCCGGGGTGTGGGGCGAATTGGCGACCGTCCAGTTTTGGGCGTTGGCCGAGCCGACGGTCTGTTGCGGCTTGCTGAGCTGCCGGCCGGCTTCGCGTTGCAGCTGTTGGTCCGAGGTCCGAGACAGGAACTGGTCCATCTCGGTCTCTTTGACGGCCGGAGCGTCGCTGCCGACGAGCGGGCGGGACTCATGGCGCTCGCCGGTTTTGGGCTGCTCTTCGGCGCTTTGCTCGCGAATGGCGGAGCGGCCTTGCTCTTGGACCGCGCTCTGTTCGCGGAGCTGCTGGGCCTGCTGCTGAGCCTCGATCGGCTTGGCTTGGGCCTGTTCGAACATGTTCTTGACGATATCGGCCCCGGCTGACCGCACCGGGGGACCCTTGACACCGCCGCCTTCGACTCCCATGTGGAGGATCCTCCTTCTTCCCGATCATCCTAACGGATTATCGGGGGGATGTCTTATGGAATTCCCTCTCCTTGACCCTGAAATCACCTGGGATTAGGAAAGCCGACTTCGATGCAGCGCTTGGACGAAATCCTGCCGAAAGCCGATTCCGGCTTGGAGCTCAGCGGCCTTCATGGTTCCGCCTTGGGCTTTGCCGTCGCGCGCCTTTTTCAGAAGCGGGCCGAGCCGCTGCTGCTCTTCGTGCCCGATCCCAAAAGCGCCCAGGAGCTCAAGGAGGACCTGACCTTCTTCCTCGGGACTTCCGCGCCGGTCCTAATGCTGCCGCCGGTCGGCATCCTCCCTTATTACGGCTTGAGCCCCAATCCCGACGCCTTGGCCGAGCGGCTCTCGCTGCTTCACGAGCTGCGCCAGCGCCGCGAGCCCTACGTCGCCATCTTTTCGATGTCGGCCCTGAACCGCCGCCTGCCGCCTAAGGCGATCTTCAGCGAGCATTCGGACTATGTCGTGGCCGGCGAGGAGATGGATCGCGACGGATTGGTGGCCCGGCTGACGGCCGCCGGCTACCTTCACGTGCCGGTGGTCGAGGATCCGGGGACCTTCTGCAAGCGTGGCGGCATTCTCGACGTCTACTCGCCGCAGCTGGCCCGGCCGGTGCGGATGGAATTTTTCGGCGACTTGGTCGAAAGCCTGCGCCACTTCGATCCCGAGAGCCAACGTTCCGAGGAAGCCATCGAGGAATTCGTCGTCATCCCGGCCCGCGAAGTCTTGATGACCGAGGCCAGCGTCACCCTGGCGCTCCGGCGCTTCCGGGAGCGGGCCGACGAGCTGGGTCTGCCCAAATCGGAGCGCGATCCTTTCACCGAGGCGCTCAAGCACCGGATGGCGCCGCCGGCGCTCGAGACCTACCTGCCGTTCTTTTACGAAAAGACGGCCACCGTCTTCGATTACCTTCCGGCCAAGGGACTTTGCCTCTGGGTCGAGCCCGAGCTTTCGAAGGCCCAATTCGAGGAGCTGTCGAAAGAGGCCGCGGCCGCCCATCAGGCCAGCCACACCCTGGAGCGCCTGGTATCGCCGGCCGATCTGCTGCTGGAGTGGCGGGAAGTGGCGGAGGAGCTGAAGCGGCGGGGGACTTGGGTTTACCGGGCCCTGAGCTCGGGCCCCGAGGTTCGGACTTTTCAAACTTCGACCCACGAGGAGCTGAGCGCCCTGCTGAAGCATGCTCACCTGAGCGAGGAGATGCTGGCGCCGCTGGTCGAGCGCTTGAAGGAATGGATGCGGATCGGAGTTCGGCTGTTGATGGTCGCCGGGACTCATTCCCAGCGATTGCGGTTGCAAGATTTGCTGGAGCGGGCCGGATTGCCGCTCCGCGATCTCCCCGGCGGCTTCGCCGAGTTCGCTCAGCTGAAGGATCAGGCCAAAGCGGTCTATGTCTGCGAAGGCCATGTCGCCAAGGGCTTCCTCTGGGCCGGCGAGGGCTTGGCCCTGCTCACCGACCAGGAGATTTTCGGCGAGAAGCAGCGTCGCCGCCGGGCCGAGGCCAAGAAAGCCCAGGCTTTCACCACCTTCGAAGAGCTGGCCGAGGGTGATTACATCGTCCACGAGGAGCACGGGCTCGGCGTCTACCGGGGCCTGCAAAATCTCAACCTCGACGGTCAGCCCAACGACTTCCTCCTCCTGGAGTATCTCGGCAACGACAAGCTTTACCTCCCGGTCTACCGCCTGAACCTAGTGAGCCGCTACACCGCTCAGGAGGGCCACATTCCCCGCCTCGATAAGCTCGGCGCCGGGACCTGGGACAAGAACAAGGCCAAGGTCCGCAAGGCCTTGCGGGCCATGGCCGGCGAGCTGCTCAAGCTTTATGCCGAACGGGCCGCCCAGCATGGTTATGCCTTCAGTCCGGGCGGCGTGCTCTACGAGGAGTTCGAGGCGACCTTCCCCTTCGAGGAGACGCCGGATCAGGACCGGGCGATTCGGGAGGTCAACCGCGACATGGACGAGCCCCGGCCGATGGACCGCCTGATCTGCGGCGACGTCGGCTTCGGCAAGACCGAAGTCGCGATGCGGGCGGCTTTCCGGTCGGTGGTCGACAACAAGCAGGTGGCGGTGCTGGTTCCGACGACGGTGCTGGCGCTGCAGCACGAGCGAAACTTCCGAAGCCGTTTCCAGAATTTTCCGGCCAAGGTCGAGATGCTCTCGCGCTTCGTCAAGCCCAAGCGCCAACAGGAAATCCTGGAGGAGCTGCGCCAAGGCAAGGTCGACATCCTCATCGGCACCCATTCGATCCTCGGCCGGGAAGTCCATTTCAAGGATTTGGGCTTGGTCATCGTCGACGAGGAGCACCGCTTCGGCGTCGCCCAGAAGGAGAAGATCAAGCGCTTCAAGCGGCTGGCCGACGTCGTCACGCTGACCGCGACGCCGATCCCCCGCACCCTCAACATGTCGCTCTCCGGAATCCGCGATCTTTCGGTGATCGCGACGCCGCCGGTCGACCGGCTCTCGATCCAAACTTTCGTCGCGTCTTACAACGAGGGCCTGATCCGCGAAGCCATTCTCCGCGAGCTTTCCCGCGGCGGCCAGGTCTACTTCATCCACAACCGGGTTCAGAGCATCCGGGACATGAAACGGCGATTGGAAGAGCTGGTGCCCGAGGCCAAAGTCGAGATCGGCCACGGTCAGATGGAGGAGGGCGAGCTCGAGTCGGTGATGATCCGCTTCCTCAACCGCGAGTTCAACGTCTTCCTTTGCACCACCATCGTCGAGTCGGGCCTCGACATCCCCTCGGCCAACACGATGATCGTCAACCGCGCCGACACTTTCGGCTTGGCCCAGCTCTACCAGCTCCGCGGACGGATCGGGCGCTCCAATTTGCGGGCCTATGCCTACTTGATGATACCGGGTCAGGAAGCCATCACCAGCCAGGCCCGGGCCCGGCTGGCGGTCTTGCAGCGTTACACCGATCTCGGCTCGGGCTTCAAAATCGCCGCTCACGATCTCGAGATCCGGGGCGCCGGCAACTTGCTCGGGCCGGAGCAGTCCGGCCACATCGCGGCGGTCGGTTATGAGATGTACACCCGCCTGCTCGAGGAGGCGATTCTCGAGGTCAAGGGCGAGACCCGGCCCGAGGCCCCCGACCCCGAGCTCCAGCTCAAGCTGGCCGCGGCCATCCCGGAAGATTACATCCCCGAAACGACGATGCGGCTCACCCTTTACAAGCGGCTGGCTTCGGTGGCCGACGAGGCCGAGCTCGATGCCCTGGGCGAGGAGATTCACGACCGCTTCGGCAAGCTGCCCGAGACCGTGCAAAACCTCCTGACCGTGATGCGGATCAAGGCCCTGGCCCGGCGGGTTTGGGCCAAGCAGGTTCGGTTGGAGAGCAAGCGGGCGGTCTTCGTCTTCGATCCCAACGCGCCGCTCGACGTCGCCGAATTGACCCGGACGATCGCCAAGGAGCCGGAGCGCTTCCGCTGGTTGGCGCCGCAGGAGCTGGCGATGGGGTTCAAGCCCGGCAAGGAGGGTGCGGCCATCGAATCGATTCAGAAGTTTTTGGCGGGCTTGAGGCTGGCGGAGTAGAAGGGGAGTGTCATCCTGAGCGAAGCGAAGGATGACAGTTAGGCAATGATTGCTCCCTTTCCGGCGATTTGCTAACCCCCACCCATGCGCAAGCTCCACGCCATTTTGGCCCTCCCGGTCCTCTTGGCCGCCTGCCAGAAATTCGACTTCAGCCGGACGGTGGCCACCATCGACGGCGAGCCGGTTCCGGCTCAGGAGCTGCGCCGCGTTCTGCTGCGGGAGAAAGAGAAATATCCGCCGGAAAAGCTCGGCTCGGGAAGTGAGTTCGTCAAGATCAAGGAGAAGACTCTGAACGAGCTGATCGACCGCAAGCTCCTCCTCAAGGAAGCCACCGCTCAGGGGACCTACCTCAGCGAGCAGGAATTCCAAGAGGAGCTTCGCAAGTACAAGAGCAACTACACCGAGCTCGCCTTCCAAAGGATGCTGCAGGAGCGGGGCATGTCCAACGAGGAGTGGCTCCAGTTGCGCCGCGAGAGCTTCATCGTCGGGAAATTCCTGGCCCAGCAGAATCCCGAAGCCAAGGCGACCACGCCGGCGGCGGTCCAGAAATATTACGACGAGCACCTCGCCGAATTCCAAGTCCCGGAGTCGGTCCACGTCCGGCAGATCGTCACCGACACCAAGGAGAAGGCCGAATCGATCCTCCGGCGCCTCAAGCAGGGCGAAAATTTCGCCAAGCTGGCGCGGGACCTCTCGCTCTCGCCGGACCGCAGCGAGGGCGGCGACCTCGGTTTCATCCGTCGGGGCAGCTTTCCCCGCGAATTCGAGGTCTGTTTCACGATGAATCCCGGCGAAATATCCCCAATTATTCCAAGTGTTTACGGCTTCCACCTTTTCAAGGTCCTGGAAAAGGTCCCAGGCCGCACCCTGGACTTGACCGAGGTCTCCAACAAGATTTACGTGCAACTCAAGCAGCAAAGCCGCGAAGAATACTTGAACACTCTTTTGGCAGGGCTGCGTAGCCAGGCCAAGATCGAGATCAACCGGGAAGTTCTGGAGAAAATGCCCTTATGAAGCCGAAGAAAATTTCCTTAAGCCTAAGTCTGTTCGCCCTGCTGGCGGCCGCCCCGCCGTTGAAGGCCGAGGTGGTCGACAAAGTCGTCGCCGTGGTCAACGATGAGCCGGTCATGCTCTTCGAAGTCGACCGGCTGATGGCCGCCAATCTCGAAGATATCAAGAAGGCCGAGGGCGGTCAGGCGAAGAAGGACAAGTTTGCCAGCTACCGCAGCATGGCCTTGGACCGACTGATCGGCGACAAGCTGCTCGACCAACAGATGGCTCAGATGAAGCTCCAAGTCACCGACGAGGACGTGCAGAAGGCCGCCGGCAACATCATGCAGCGGAACTCCCTGAGCAAGGAAGATTTGGTCAAGCAGCTCGCCTCCAAGGGCATCACCTACGACCAATACCTCATCGACCTGAAGTCCCAGCTGAAGAAGGTGAAGTTCGTCGGCCAAGTCATCGCGCCGCGGATCAAGGTCACCGACGCCGACCTTGACGAGTTTTTCGCCGCCCACAGCGAGCAATTCGGCCGTTTCCAGAGCGTCCAGATGGGGCAGGTCATCCTGCCGCTTTCGCCGGGCGCCGGCGACGCCGAGCTGGCCCAGGCCCAGGCCCGGGCTCAAGAGGTGATTCAAAAGGCCAAGAAGGGCGACAATTTCGAGGAGCTCGGAAAGAAATACTCGGCCTCGGCCGGAACCGCCGTGCCGACGATTTATCAAGTCAACCAACTGGCTCCGGCCATTGCCGAAGCTCTTTCGGAGCTCAAGCCCGGAGACGTCAGCCAACCGGTCCGCACCGAGCTCGGCCTCCACGTGGTGAAGCTCTTCGAGCGCAAGACCCTGGCCGGCGACGAATACCAGGCGGTGCGCGAGCAGCTTCGCGAGAAGGTTTTCCAAGAGAAGGTTCAGGAAGAGCTCGAAAAATACGTCAACGAGCTGAAGGGCAAGAGCTACATCCAGGTCAAAAGCCTTTCGTAGTCGTCATCCTGAGCGGAGCGAAGGATCCGCGACTGCCCAATATAGATCATCCACCTTGGGTGGTCGCAGATCCTTCGTCGCTTCGCTCCTCAGGATGACATGAAACATCGTATGGCTTCCTCTCGAACAATCGGCGTGACCATGGGCGATCCTCTCGGCATCGGAGCCGAGATCATCCTCAAGGCCCTGAGCCGCTGGAAGGGTCGAAGCTCCATCAAGGTCTTCGGCGATCCCCACCTTTTGAAAGAGCTGCCCCGGGGCGAGCTCCAGCCGATTTCCCTCGGCAGTAGCGGCCGCAAGCCGACCGCCGAAGAGGCCGGCCAAGCCTCGGTCGCCTACCTCGACGCCGCGATGGCGGCTTGGCGGAGCGGCGGTATCGACGCCTTGGTCACCGCGCCGATCGCCAAGCACCATGTCAACCTCGCCGGCTTTCCCTTTCCCGGCCACACCGAGTACCTCGCCGCCCAGACCAAGACTGAAAAATTCGCCATGATGATGGCCGGGCCGAAGCTGAAGGTGACCTTGGTCACGATCCACGAGCCCTTGAAGCGGGTGCCGGAGCTGCTCAGCGTCGCCAAGATCCTCGAGACGATCGAAATCACCCACCGGGCCCTGCGCGAGCGCTTCGGCATCGCCAAGCCGCGGCTGGCGGTCTGCGGTCTCAATCCCCACGCCGGCGAGGAAGGCCTGCTGGGCCGGGAAGAGATCGAGCTCATCGCTCCGGCGATCGCCGAGGCTCGGCGCCGGGGTTTCGATTGCGCGGGCCCGAAAGTGCCCGATGCCGTCTTTCATGAAGCCTATCAGGGAAATTGGGACGCCTTGGTCTGCATGTATCATGACCAGGGCTTGATCCCTTTCAAGATGGTCCACTTCGCCGATGGCGTGAACGTGACTTTGGGGCTCCCGCTGGTGCGCACCAGTCCCGACCACGGCACCGCCTTCGACATCGCCGGCCAGGGCAAGGCCGATCCCTCCTCGATGATCGCCGCCCTGAAGCTAGCCGAGGAGATGCTGGGATGAAGCGGCTCATCGTCGGAATTTCGGGTTCGAGCTCGCCGGCCTTGGGCATTCGGCTATTGGAGGTCCTCCGTGATCGCGGTGAGATCGAGACCCACTTGGTGTTGAGCGACACCGTCGAGAAGACCTTGGCCTACGAAGCCCCCGAGTGGTCGGTCGAGAAGCTGCGATCCTTGGCCCATCACTGGCATTCGGTGAAAAATCTCGCGGCGCCCATCGCCAGCGGCAGCTTTCCGGTCGACGCGATGGCGGTGGTGCCTTGCAGCATGCGCAGCCTCGCGGCCATCGCCCACGGCTTCGGCGACAATCTCCTCACCCGGGCCGCCGACGTGACCTTGAAGGAGCGGCGGCCCTTGGTCCTCGTCACCCGGGAGACGCCGCTCAACTTGGCCCACCTCCGCAACATGACGGCGGTGACCGAGATGGGCGGGGTGATCCTGCCGCCGGTTTTGGCTTTCTATCATCGCCCCCAATCGGTGCAGGACTTGATCGATCACACGGTCGGAAAGGTCCTCGACGTTTTGAAGATCCCCCATGAGCTCTTCCGCCGCTGGCAAGGCCAAGACAAATAAAGCGCTGCCAAGCTTCAACGACAAGGTCTTGCGGATCGTCCGGCGCATCCCGCGGGGCAAGCTGCTCAGCTACGGCCAAGTCGCCGCGATGGCCGGCTCGCCGCGGGCGGCCCGGATCGTCGGCGGTATCCTCTTCCGGCTGGGTCCGGGAACCAAGCTGCCTTGGCAGCGGGTGATCAATTCCCAGGGCGGCATCTCGACCTTCCGCGTCGGCTCCGGCGAGCGGCAAATGGCCTTGCTGAAGGCGGAGGGAATTCGCTTCAACCGGGGCGGTCGAACTAATTTAAAGCTTTATCAATGGGTTCCATCCACCCGAATTCTCAAGGAATTTGAGGTCAAGGATGACTTGGCGATTTTGCTCAATTTTCGCCCCGATTTCTGAGGACTTGAAGCAACTAAAGCATTAGAAAGCCGATGAAATAGCTCACCTTTAGTGGGTTTTTTTATGGTTTTCCGGGTAGGACATCCGCCGGCCGAAGGGGCCGCCGGACCGGGGGGAGGAAGCGCCGGCGCCTTTGCGCCTGCGACGACCGTCGCTCGCTTGCAGCAGTCCTTGAACGGCCGCCTGAGTCCGGCTCAAAGCCGCACGCTCGCTTCCTTGGCCGGCGAAGCCGACGCCGAGCTCTTCGCCCAAGGCCTGCTCGATCTGGCCCGCCGAGTCCAACACTCCG
>DATEDP010000064.1 GCA_035281585.1 bacterium | reverse complement strand
CGAACGGGAGACCGGCATCGCGGTGGCCCCGATGATCGGCGCCGGCTCGCTCCGCTTTCGCGGCGGCTTGAGCCCCTCGACCGTCGATGAGTTCCTCAAGACCTATCCGGGCCTCCACACGGTCACCCTCCAGTCGAGTTTCCGTTACGACCATCCGCTCGAGGAGGTGAAGAAGGCCATCGCCAAGCTCAACCGCAAGCTCGGCAGCACCGAGCCGGTGCTCTACTCGGCCCCGGAGTTGGAACGCCTCTTCCGGCTCGACGAGCTCTTCGTCAATTATTATCGCAAGACGATCGAAGGCACCGAGACCTTCATCAACCAATTGGCCCGCTTCATTCCGGCCCGCCGGGAGCGCCTCCAGCACACCGGCCATTTCGGCTATTCGCGGCGCGTCGGCAAGGCCGGGCTGAACTTGCCCCGGGCCATCACCTTCACCGCGGTCTTCTACTCGGTGGGAATCCCGCCGGAGCTGATCGGGATGGGCCGCGGTCTCCGCGACAGCCGGAAGGAAGGCCTGCTCCCGGCGCTGGAGGGCTTTTTCCCCGAGCTGCCCGAGGTCATCCGGCGGGTCGGCCGCTATTTCAACCGCGAGAACCTCGACCTCTTGGCCAAGCGGATGCCCCACTTCGCCTACGTTCGGGGCGGGCTCGAGCACATCGAAGCCTATCTCGGGGAAAAGCTCGGCCCCCAAGAGCCCGACGAGATCATCCATCGCAATTACAGCTCCAATGTTTTGCAGAATTGGCTGCAGGGCCGCTCGCCCGAGGAAGACATCGTCAAGGCCGCTCAGGTGCGGCGGAGTTTAGGTTGATTGTAGGGGCACCCCTTGCGGGTGCCCTGTCTGAAACGGCGACCAAATCCTCGCCCAGGGCGACCGCAAGGGTCGCCCCTACAAAGAAAACACATCCTTCCGAAATCCCTGCAAGATCCACAATCCAGCCGCGGTGTAAAGCGAACCGACGATCACGTCGCTCGGATAGTGGACGCCGAGATAGACCCGCGAGAGATCGACCAGCAAAATCCCGATCAAACAGAAGCCCCAAAGCAAGATCCGGCCGGCCGCCGAACCCACCCGCGGCCAGAGGAAAACGGCGAGCAGGCCGAACATAAAAACCGCGTTGGCCGCGTGGCCGCTGGGCATGCTCAAGGTCGGCAGGATTTCCAATCCGCCTTCGGGCCGGGCCCGGCCCAATAAAACCTTGAGTCCCGAGATCGAGAGCTTGAGCAAGCCAACTCCCAGCAGATACCAGAGCCCGGTGATCCAACGCCGCCGCTGAAAAAACAGCAGGGCCGGCAGGATCAGGGCGACCAGGAAGCCGCGGGTGTCCGAAGCCTTGGTGATGAAGAAGAAGAACGAGGTCCAAGCCGGCCGCCGGGCCTCAGCCAAGCTGAAAATCGCGGCTTGATCCCAAGCCACCGCCGCGTCGAGCCGGGGCAGCAAGTAAGCCGAATACAGGATTAATGAAAGAATTAGAAAACGAATCGCCACTATTCACCCCCCTTTGAAAAAGGGGGGTCGGGGGGGATTTGACCCAAGCCTCGCGGAGATAAAGTGGCTGATTTTTTCTGCAACGGCTTTAAATCCCCCCTGCCCCCCCTTTTTCAAAGGGGGGAAACTAGAGCTGGTCGAAAAAGCGGAGCAAGGTCCGCACCAGGATGCCGGTGCCGCCCTTGGGCGAATAGGCCCAGGGCTTGTTGGCCCAGGAAGGCCCCGCGATGTCGAGATGGACCCACTTGGCTTTTTCGTCGACGAAGTTTTTGAGGAAGAGCCCGCCGTTGATCGTGCCGCCGTAGGGCCCGCCGATGTTCTGGATGTCCGCCACCTGGCTCTTCATCTCATCGACGTATTCCTCGGCCAGCGGCAGCTCCCAGATCTTCTCGCCGCACTCCTCGCCGGCCGACTTGAGCCTTTGGATCAAGTCGGCGTCGGTGCCGAGGGCCGCGCTGTAGAGGTCACCCAAGGCGACCAGGGCGGCGCCGGTCAGAGTGGCGATGTCGATGATATAATCGACCTTGCGATGCTTGGTCAGATAGCTCAAGGCGTCGGCCAAGGCCAGGCGACCCTCGGCGTCGGTGTTGAGAACCTCGATGGTCTTGCCGTTGTAGGCTCGGACCACGTCGCCCGGCCGCTGGGCTCCGCCGTCCGGCATATTCTCGGCCGAGGCGATGTAGCCGTAGACTTCGACCTTGGGCTTGAGCAAAGGCAAAAGCCGCATGACCCCGAGGATGGTCGCGGCGCCGGACATGTCGTCTTTCATCGTCTCCATGCTCTTGGGCGGCTTCAGCGAGAGCCCGCCGCTGTCGAAGACGATGCCCTTGCCGACGATGGCGACTCGGGCCTTGACCCGGCCCTTGGGGCGGTAATGCATCTCGACGAAGACCGGCGGATTGGTCGAGCCCTTGCCGACGCCGTAAAGAGCATCCATACCCATGCGCCGGAGCTGGCGGTGGTCGAAGACCTTGGTCCGGAGCCCGCGGATCTTCTTGGCCTCGCGGCCGAGGAACTCCGGCGGCTTGTCCCGAGCCGGCGTGTTGATCAAATCCCGGGCGTAGTTCACGCTGCCGGCGATGGTTTCGCCGCGCTTCAGGCCCTGAGCCAACGACTTGGCCTTCTTGGCCGAGTCGGCGACGTAGCGGATCTCGCTCAGGCTCGAAGCTTTGTCCTTCTTGCTCTTGTATTTTTCAAAGCGGTAGAGGCCGAGGACGCTGCCTTCGGCCAGGGCCTGGCCCAAGTCCTCGGCGCCGAAGGTTCCATCGGCCGCCAGCGGCACCAGCGAAACGACCCTTTTCGATTTCAGCTTCTCGGCCGCCTGGGCGGTCTTGGAAGCGACCTTACGGAAGGTCTCGAGGTTGAGCTTTTTCTTCTTACCCATGCCCATCACCAAGACATAGTCGAAGGGCACCTTGCCGTGGGCCGCGAAGAGCCGCGAGTCGCCGGCCTCGCCCTTGAAGCCTTCCTTGGTCAAAAGCCGCGCCGGCTCGGTTCCGATTTTCTTGGCCAAGGCCTTGGCCGCCGGATGATTGAGGGCCTTTTCATCGAGATAGGGCAAGACCAGGAGGTCGCCGCGGCCCAAGGAAGAAGGTCGACTTTCCACCGAAAATTTCATAACCAACACACTCCTATTTGAGGATAAATTCGAGCGCCGACTATAGCAGAGGGAGCCATGAAGGACCAATTGATTCTCGAAACGGACGAGGGCCTTTGCCGGATCCTGACCCTCAACCGGCCGGAAAGCCGGAACGCCCTCGACTTCGCGCTGGCCGAGGCGATCCACCCGGCGCTCGCGCGGGCGGCTCGGGACAAAAACGTGAAGGTCGTGGTTTTGCGCGGCGCCGGCGAGGCCTTTTCGGCCGGCGGCGACATCAAGCTCTTCCAGGATAATCTGCCGACCAGCGCCCGGGCTTTCCGCCGGATTTCCCGGGCCCTCAACCGGGCCATCGCCAAGATCGCCGAGATGCCCCAGATTGTGATCGGGGCGGTCCGCGGCCCGGCTTATGCCGCCGGCTTCGGCCTGGCCTTGGCCTGCGACCTCACGGTGGCTTCGGCGAACTCCAAGCTCTCGCCCTCCTTCATCAACATCGCGCTTTCGCCCAATGCCTCGACGACTTTTTTCCTGCCCCGCCTGATCGGGCCGAAGCGGGCCCTCGAAGCCTGCCTGCTCGGCCAAGTCTTCAGCGCCGCCGAGGCCCAGGCCTTAGGGCTGGTCAACGAGGTCTGGAGCGAGAAGGACTTCGAAAAGGAGCTGGCCCGCCTCATCGAGGACCTGGTCGCTCGGCCGACCCGCACCCTGAGCCGGACCAAGAAGGTCATTCGGGCTTCGCTCGAGCAACGCTTCGGCCGCCAGCTTCAGCTCGAGCGGCGCGAAATCGCGGCCGCTTCCGAAAGCTGGGATTTCAAGGAAGGGGTGAAGGCCTTCGTCGAAAAGCGAAAGCCGAAATTCAAGGGTAAATAACCCTCCCCCTTGCGGGGGAGGGTGGTTTTGCCTTCGGCAAAACCGGGAGAGGGGGTGTGGCAAAGCAGCAGTTGCTTAACGCCACGCCCCCTCTCCCGCTCGACTTCGTCGAGCTGCCCTCTCCCGCGAGGGGAGAGGGCGTTTAAATCTCGTAATCCGCGAAAATCAATTTCCGCATTCCGCGGCCGGCCCGCAGATTGACGTAGTGGAATTCCTCGATCTGGTAGGAAACCGAGCAGCCTTCGGCGAGCTTCTCCTGGTAGAAGATGTGCTCGGGAATGATGGCAATGAAGCGAAAGCCGTCGTCGGCCTCGACCTCGAGCTTGATGTTGATGCCGAGGAAAGAGCGGCGCACCAGCTTGCCGGCCTGGGCATAGGCGTGGGGCTTGCCCGAAATGTAGATGTCCTGGGGCCGGAAGAAAACCCGCAGCTTGTCGCCATCCTCCCAGCCGTTGTCGCCGTTCTTGGGGAAAACGTAGGGCCCGAACTTGAGGGCCGAGTCCTCGATCACCGCGTCCTGGATGTTCATCAAGCCGACGAAGTTGGCGACGAACTCGGTGGCCGGCTGCTTGTAGATCTCCTCGGGGCTGCCGCCCTGCTCGATGACGCCGTGGTTCATGACGTAGATCTTGTCGCAGATCTCCAAGGCCTCTTCCTGGTCATGAGTGACGAAAAGGCTGGTGACGTGGACTTCCTCGTGGAGCTTGCGCAACCACTCCCGAAGCTCTTTTCGGATCTTGGCGTCGATGGCGCCGAAGGGCTCGTCGAGCAGCAGCACTTTGGGCGAAGGCGCCAAGGCCCGAGCCAAGGCGACCCGCTGGCGCTGGCCGCCGGAGAGCTGATGAGGAAAGCGCCGGCCGAGGTCGCTCAAGCCCAGCAGATCGAGCAGGCTCTGGACCCGGTCCCGGATGACGCCGCTCTTGGCCTTCTGCACTTGGAGGCCGAAGGCGACGTTGTCGAAGACGCTGAGCTGCTTGAAGAGAGCGTAGTTCTGGAAGACGAAGCCGACGCCGCGTTTTTGGGCCGGCAGGGTGGTGACCTTTTCGCCGCTCAAGTAAATCTCGCCGGCATCCGGTCGCTCCAAGCCGGCGATCATCCTTAAAATCGTGCTCTTGCCCGAGCCGCTGGGCCCGAGCAGAGCGACCAAGGAACCTTCCTCGACCTCGAAGCTGACGTCCTTCACCGCCGCGAAATCCGACTTCTGACTGGTGAAAGTTTTGGAGAGTTTCTTGACCGTGACGCCCATAAATTCCTTCGAAGCTGCTTAAACCATTCCCCTCCGAGCCCAAGCAAGAAAAGAAAAGCTCTTAGGGCCAAGCCGATGGCTGCCTAAACCTGCGCCACTGCGCAAAATCGAGGCGCTTAGAGACCGTTCATTGCCTGGCGATCTTTCATAAATTATAAGTAAAATCAATAAGTTATTGACACAATCGCACTGGACTGGGCTTTGCACCAAAAAAGCTTATCCAGGAGAGGTGCATCTATGAAGAAGGTTGAAGCCATCATCAAGCCCTTCAAGCTCGATGACGTGAAAGAAGCCCTTCACGCCATGGGAATCCAAGGCATGACCATCGCCGAAGTCAAAGGCTTCGGCCGGCAAAAAGGCCATACCGAGCTGTACCGGGGCGCCGAATACCAAGTCGATTTCCTGCCCAAGATCCGCCTCGAGGTGGTCGTGAATGACGGCGACCTCGCCAAGGTGGTCGACACCATCCAGAAGACCGCCTCCACCGGCAAGATCGGCGATGGCAAAATTTTCGTTTCCGGCGTCGAAGAAGCGATTCGCATCCGCACCGGCGAAACCGGCGGCAACGCCATTTAGCGTTTTGACTCCCAGGCGAGTGCAGCCCCGGCCCGCTTCCCCCTCAAGGGCCGGGGTTTTTTATGACGCCAGCAGCTGTCGCAAGACGTACTGCAGAATTCCACCGTGGCGGTAGTAGGCCACTTCATCGGGAGTGTCGATCCTCAAGGTCACGGTGAAAGCCTTCTCCTCGCCCTGCTGGCTCCGCGCCTTCACTTGAAGCTTTTGGAAGGGCTTGAGCTGGGCGTCGATCCCCTCGATGCTGATCTTTTCCCGGCCGTTCAGCCCTAAGGCCAGCCAAGTCTGGCCTTCTTCGAACTGCAAAGGCAAGACGCCCATCCCGACCAAATTGCTGCGATGGATCCGCTCGAAGCTCTCGGCGATGACGGCGCGGACCCCGAGCAGGTTGGTTCCCTTGGCCGCCCAATCGCGGGAAGAGCCGGTGCCGTACTCCTTGCCCGCCAAAACCACCAGCGGGACGCCCTCTTTTTGGTATTTCATCGCCGCGTCGTAGATCGACATCTGCTCGCCCTCGGGCAGGTGGAGGGTCACTCCGCCTTCGGTCCCGGGGATCATCAGGTTCTTCAGCCGGATATTGGCGAAGGTCCCGCGCATCATCACTTCGTGGTTGCCGCGGCGGGCGCCGTAGGAGTTGAAATCCTCCGGCTTGACCCCCAAGGATTGGAGGTATTTCCCGGCCGGCGAGCTGGCCTTGATCGAGCCGGCCGGCGAGATGTGGTCGGTGGTCACCGAGTCGCCGAGCAGCGCCAGGATCCGGGCCTCGCGGAGGTCCTGGACCGGCTGGGGCTCGCGGGGCATGTTTTCGAAGTAAGGCGGATAT
>DATEDP010000063.1 GCA_035281585.1 bacterium | reverse complement strand
AAGGCGAGATCGTCATTGACATGGAAAGCGGCGAGATCCGCCATGTTCCGCCCGAGGGCGGCGAAGCGATGAGCGCCGAGCCGGCAGCCCGTCCGGCAAGGTCCCGCCGGACCGCGCCGCGGGCCGCCAGCCCCGAACCGTCCGAGGATCTCCTCCAAGAAATCGTCGGCCGCAACATCGCCAACGCCCATGTCGGCACCCTGAGAAGCCCGGCCGAAGGCCAAAGCGGTCCAGTCGAAGTGACCGTCTTCTTCGGCGCCCGCAGCGGCCGAATCATCGGCATCAGCTCGGGCCACCAAGCTTCCGGCGCCACCCCGACCCACACGATCGCCGAGCACCTTTTGAACAACGGCAGCGTCCCCCGGCGGCGCGCTTTCCACGGAACCTTGGCCGCCGACGGCCGGAGCATCGTCCTGGAAGTCCCGGCCGAGGGCGAGCGCGGCGCCGGCCGACTCCATCTCGACCTCCAAAGCGGCGAAATCCGCTTCGAAGCCGATGCGGCGGAGCCGCCGAGCGGACCGCTGGGCATGACCGAGCAGGAGATCGATTCGGTGGTGGAAGCGCTGGAGTCCGATTCGGGAGGCTCCCATCCGGAGTAACCGATGAGCCCTCCGCCCTTTACCCGAGTCTTTGGTTTAGGATTCAGCCACCCCCGGGTCGGCGAAGCCGACTTGCGTCCGCCCCAAGGCAGACTGGACGGCCTCTTGCGGGCGGCCGAGGAACAACGGGGAGCCGCCGAGCGGCAGCGAACCGAGGCCGCCGACCAATTCCTGGTCGCCCCGACTCTGCGCTATCGCCCCCTCACTTCCGACATCTTCCGGCAATTCGACAGCGGTCAGATGGAAGCCCGGGTTCCGGCCCTGTTGGCCGAAGCCCGCGCCGGCAACCGGATAAGGTATTTCAACCTGCTCCAGCTGCACTACGGCTTGCTCGAACGGGCCGCTCCGGCGGACATCCCGGCCTTGAGCCAGCGGGTCTCCGAGATCGCGATGGAATACGCCGAGTTCTTGCGAAACCGCTCGGACATTCCCGATCGCGAAAAAATGATGCAGGTCTACGCCGGGGCGCGGATGCTCCACACCTACCTGGCTTACCTGCTCAGCCCGCCCCGTCCGCTCGAGTTCCCGGAGCGGCCGGCGACCTTGAATCTTCTCTTCTCGACTTTGGACACCCTCGACATCGAGCTCCAGCGCCTCCACGTCGCCCTGCGGAGCGCCGGCCAACCCGACATCGCCGAATACGAAGGCGTGGCCCGGCTGATCGAGCTCCGGCGCCGGCTTCGCACCGGCAGCCCTGAGGATCGAAGGCAAGCGGCCTTGGCGCTGGCCGAAGAATTGACCCTTCACCCGCCGCCCGAGGCGCCGGCCGAGAACGATTGGCAATCGCGGGCCGAGCGGGCCTTTCTCGACACGCCCCAGGCGGTGCTCCGCTTGCGCTCTTTCGACCGCCCCTCGGCGGCCGAGGAACGGGCGGCGGCGCTCAATGGCTTGGCCCTCGAAACCCTGGAAGTCGCGGCCGCGACCCTGGACCGGGCCAACGAAGAGAGTGAAGCCGCCGTCCTGTCGCGCTACCGCGATCTCGGCCTGGTCTTGAGCGTGTCGATCCTGCGCCATCCCGATTCGACCCTCGAGGAGATCCTCGACCGGCTGCAGAATGCCGCCCACCAAGCGGATTTCATCGAGGAAATTTCCCAGGCCGCCGCCAACCCGGCGCTGGCCGGCGCCTTGCGCGAGGCCTTGAACGGCCGCGACGCCTCAGGCTTGGCCCAAGCCGCCCGCCAAGCGGCGCTTCACGTCCAAAGGCTCCGCGAAGGAATCGGGTCCCAGATTCTCCCGATCCTGCTCGAGGAAAACCGCCAGCAGCATCCGCTGCGGCGGACGGCCGAGGCTCTCAGCCGCCTGCCGGCGCTGGCGGTCGCCCTCGGTCTGCCCCAGGCTGGAGCCGTCGATCCGATGGTTCAGCGAGCTCAAGCGGTGGAGCTCTTGCGCCGAGGCCATCGCGGCCTCGCGGAAATCGACGCCTTTCACCGCGACCATCCCGAAGCCTCGCTCGGACCGCTCCGCCAAAGCCTGAGCGGCGGCGGCGAACCGGACGGCTTCGCCGGTGAAAGCTTGAACCGGCTTGCGCTCGTCTTGAACCGCGGCCGGGACCACGAAATTGCGGCCCTTCACGCCGTCTTCATCGCCTTGGATCGCGGCGAGGAAATCGGCGCCGGCCTTCGCCTCTCCGAGGCCTCCCGCCACCGGGCTCGGGCCTTGGTCCAGCAAATCGAGAGCGCCGGATTTCGCGCCGGCCGGGTGCTCTCCCATCTGAGCTCCCGAACCAGCCTCTTGGGCTTATTGGCCGGCGTCCTAGCGACCGAATTCCTGCCGACGCTGCTCATCGCCCGCGCCGGAGTTTCCGGCAGCTTGGCGCTGGGCCGAATCCCCCTCGTCACCCGCGGCGCCCTCGCCCTGCCCGGCTCGGCCTTGACCGGCCTCGGCACCGGCATCGGCATGAGCCTGGTCGGCTCCAGCCTTCACCAATGGGAGAGATCCCGCGACGGCCTCTCGACCCACTTTGGCCGCGATTTCGGCACCAGCTTGGCGGTCAATGCCCTGGCCTTCTCGCTCACTCTGCCGCTTTCGAGCCTTTGGAACCGGGCATTGACGCCCCGGTTCGACGCGACCACTCCGTTGACGCCGCTGAGCGCCGGCCGACGCTTTTTACTCCACGGCGGCAATGTGGCGATCGGCGGCTTGACGACCTTTGGGCTGGGATATGTCGGGCGGGGAATCGGCGCCGGCCAGTGGCGGACCTCGGCCGAGGAAGTCGCCGAGAATTTCGGCTCGATCCTGATGTGGGAAGCCGGGACGGCCGGCCTGCGGGCATTGCGCCGCCGCCGCGGTCATTCCGGCGAGCTGGGAGCTTACCGCCAAGCCGAGGTCGAGCGTCTCACCGGCCGGATTTTGGAAATGAACGGCGGGCTCGGCAACCGGCGGACCGCCGTTCAAAACCACTTGGCTCGCGAGGAGCTGCGTTACCCCGGCTGGCTTGGTCGTTTCGGCGGGCTGCTCGAAGGCGGCGGCCATGTTCCGATCCTGGAGGGCAGCGGCCGCCACGAGCGCCTGCTCTTGGTCCCGGAAAATTCGCTGCCGCCCCCGCCGGCGCCGGAGCCCGCGCCGCCCACGGTCATTTTCATGCGGACCGCCAGTGAACGACCGGCCCTGCCCAGCGCCGGCAGCGCGGCCAACGAGTCCTTTCCGCCTCCGCCGGTCGAGGCTGAGGCGTCCTCCGCACGCCCGCGCTCCTTGCCGCCTCTCGCGCTCGACCCTACCCCGCATTATTTCGCGGTCGAGGCCGATGCCAATTTCGGCGAAAACGGTGGAACCCTCAACTTGACCGCGATTCCCGAAGGCCAAGTCACCTGGGTCATCGGGCGCGATCACTTTCCGTTCCTCTCGGCTCAAGCCCGGCGAGTGGTGAGCCGAAGCCATCTGGAGATTCGGCGGGATGAGAGCGGAAGACTTTGGGTCCGGGACCTCAGCGCGATCGGCCGCCAACATCTCTGGCCCTTGGGCTGGCAGAACAAGCACGGCACCTTCTACGCGGCGCCGGCGGGACCGCCGCCGAATGGGCCGGCGAACCGCCGGTGGTTGCGGGTGCCCTCCGATCAATTCCTGGCCTTGGAAAATATCGAAGCGCTGGGCCTCGGCGATTTCGAAAACCCCGTCGTCTTGGGACTGCGTCCGACACCGGCTCCGGCGGTCTTGGAAACCCTTCCAATCGACGCCAGCATTCCGCCGGCCCTTACCGAGCTGCCGGTTTCATTGGCCGTCGGCCAACGCCGCCAGCTCAACGGCCTATTGCTGATCCGCAGCACCAGCGGCTCCACCTTCCACCTGGGAGGCAGCGGCAACAGCGAGCTGCAGATCACCCGCTCGGTCGGCGATCGCGCCGGCCAAATGGAGTCGACCCATGCCAGCATGAATCCGATCGTCGGCGAAATCGGGGAAACCACTCGCGTGATCGTGACGGAGAACGGTCGAAGCCAAGAATACCGGCTCTCATTCGACGATCCCGAGCTGCCGGCGGCCCATTTGCCGCAGATCGGCCTCGAGTTTCACGGCAATCGAGGAAATTTTCGTTTCCGGGCGACCGAGGCCGAATTGGCCTTTGGGAAGAACTCGCAACCCGAGCTCTTCCAAGCCCAGTGGATCTCAAGGCGCCATTTCAGCCTGCGGGTGGTGTCCCACCTCGGCCAGCCGCGTTACCTCCTCACGGCCGATTCGCGCTTTGGCTTGATGATAGGGAGTCGACTGCTGCGACCGACCGAATCGGCCCTGCTCTATGCCGGCGATTGGGAGCTTGGCTTTTGCATGAATGGGACTTCGACGGCGGTGGACGGACCCTTGCGCTTGAGCTTGCCTCCCATTGACAGCGTCTTCCCCGAATGGCGGACCCAACCGCTCGCCGCCGGCCATGATCGCGGCATTCCGCCGCCGCCCCCTCCGCCGCCGCCACTGCCGCCGCGGCAAGCCCCGCCGCCGCCGGCCGCTCCGAACTGGATCCAGCGCCTTTGGCGGCAGTATTTCGGTTAGTTAATCCACTTGCCGAAACGATCCCAGCGGAAGCCGGCCCAGCCGCGCTCCGGCCGGTCCTCGCGGTAGCGCAGCGACAGCCAGATGAACATCGCCTTGCCCTTGACGTTCTCGATCGGCACGAAGCCCCAGAAACGGGAGTCCTGCGAATTGTCGCGGTTGTCGCCCATGACGAAGAGCTGGTCGGCCGGGACATGGAATTCGCGGTTCAGCTCCTCATGGCGCGGCGCCTCCTGCTTCAAATGAAGATTGTTGCCGAGCTGCTCGAGGTAAACCCGGAAGAAGGGCCAGCCCTCGGAGACCGGGATTTTCTTGAAATGGTCGGCTCCCGGGACCTCGGCCGGCGGGTTGAGGTCGAGGAGCAGCTCGTTCTTGGGGTCCTTGCCGATCACCGGGACCTGGAAAGTCTCGACCTTCCGGTCATTGACGTAAACGTCGTCGCCCTCGATCCGGACCTTGTCGCCCGGAACGCCGACCACCCGCTTGATGTAATCGAGCGAATGGTCCTTCGGATAGATGAAGACGATGGCCTCGCCCCGTTGCGGCTCCTTGTACTTCCACAGCCACTTGCTGGTGAAGGGCACCCGGATACCGTAGATGAACTTGTTGACGAAGATGTGGTCGCCGACCATCAGGGTCGGAATCATCGAACCGCTGGGGATCTTGAAGGCCTCGACCACGAAGGAGCGGAGGAAGAAGGCGATCAGGATGGCGGTCAGCAGGGCTTCGGCGTATTCTCGGAATTTCGATTTCTCTTTTTTCTTCGGCGCGCGCTCGGCGGCCGGGGTTTCGTTGGTCATAAGTCCTTTCAAAAACGCGTAGCAAGGGCCTTTAGGCCCGCTCTTCTTCGGCGGGAGACGGGGCTAAAGCCCCTTGCTACCGGAAATC
Source organism: bacterium (assembly GCA_035281585.1). Taxonomy (NCBI): domain Bacteria; species bacterium. Next base: position 20,583 of record DATEDP010000063.1, on the reverse strand, counting down.
AATCAATCTTCAATGCCGCCAAGAAGGCCTCCTGCGGGATCTCGACGCTGCCGACCTGCTTCATTCGCTTCTTGCCTTCCTTCTGCTTCTCCAAGAGCTTGCGCTTGCGGGTGATGTCGCCGCCGTAGCACTTGGCCAGGACGTTCTTGCGCAGGGCCTTGATGGTTTCGCGGGCCAAAATCTTTCCGCCCAGGGCGGCCTGGATCGCGACCTCGTACTGCTGCCGCGGGATGATCTCGCGCAGCTTCTCGCAAAGCTCGCGGCCCCGCTGGTAGGCCTTGTCGCGGTGGAGGATCACCGAGAGGGCGTCGACGACGTCGCCGTTGATCATGATGTTAAGCTTGACCAGCTCGCTGAAGCGGTAGCCGATCAGCTCGTAATCGAAGCTGGCGTAACCTTTGCTGAGGCTCTTCAGCTTGTCGTAGAAGTCGAAGACGATCTCGCTCAAGGGCAGTTCATACTCCAGCGCGACGTGGGTCGGGGTCAGGTAATCCATCTTGGTCTGAGTGCCGCGGCGGCCCTCGCAGAGCTGGATGATGGCTCCGATGTACTCGGTCGGGATGTGGATCGTCGACCTGATGTAGGGCTCTTCGATGTCTTCGATGTCGCCGGTCGCCGGCATCTTGGCCGGGTTGTCGATCATCAGGGTCTCGCCCGAGAGCGTTTTGACCTTGTAGACGACGGTCGGAGCGGTCGAAATCAAGCTCAGGTTGTATTCCCGCTCCAGCCGCTCCTGGATGATCTCCATGTGGAGCAAGCCGAGAAAGCCGCATCGGAAGCCAAAGCCCAAGGCCATCGAGCTTTCGGGCTCGTACTGGAAGCTGGCGTCGTTGAGCCGGAGCTTCTCCAGCGAGTAGCGAAGGTTCTCGTACTCGGCCGAGTCGGTCGGATAGATCCCGCAAAACACCATCGGCTTGACTTCCTTGAAGCCGGCCAGCGGTTTGGCGGACGGATTGGCCGCCATGGTCACGGTGTCGCCGATCTTGATGTCGTGGATGTCCTTGATCGCCGCGGTGAAGAAGCCGACTTCGCCGACCGAGAGCTTGGTGACTTCGACGCCGTGGGGCGTGAAGACGCCGAGCTGGTCGACGGCGTATTTTTTCTGGGTCGCCATCAGGAAAATCTCGTCGCCCTTCTTCACCGTGCCTTGGACCACCCGCATCAGCACGACGACGCCCTGGTAGGCGTCGAACCAGGAGTCGAAAATCAGGGCTTGCAGCGGAGCCTCGGGATCTCCCTTGGGCGGCGGAAAGCATTGGACGACGTTTTCCAGGATCTCGCTGATCCCGATGCCGGTCTTGGCGCTGGCCTCGACGGCGTGGGAGGTGTCGAGGCCGATGACGTCCTCGATCTCCTTCTTGACCCGAGCCGGATCGGCGGCCGGCAGGTCGATCTTGTTCAGGACCGGGAAAATCTCGAGGTTGTTGTCGATCGCGACGTAGACGTTGGCCAGGGTTTGGGCCTGGATGCCCTGGGAGGCGTCGACCACCAAGATGGCGCCTTCGCAGGCGGCCAGCGAGCGGGAGACCTCGTAATGGAAGTCGACGTGGCCCGGAGTGTCGATCAGGTTGAGGATATAGGTCTGGCCGTCCTTGGCCTTGTAATTGAGGCGGACCGACTGGGCCTTGATCGTGATGCCCCGTTCCCGCTCCAGCTCCAGCTTGTCGAGGAATTGGTCCTGCATCTCCCGGGAGCTGAGGGCTCCGGTGAACTCGAGCAGGCGGTCGGCCAGGGTCGATTTGCCGTGGTCGATGTGGGCGATGATGGAGAAATTGCGGATGTTTTTCACGACTTTCTATCGGTCCGATCGTAAAGGCCCAGCTGTTCTCCGGGCAATTCGGCCTTGTGCTTCTCCAAGATCATGTCGATACCCTGGCGGATATACTCGGCGATGGGCACCTTGGTTTTGTCGTTCAAGGCCTTGAGCTTGTCGTTCTGCTCCTCGGTAATATAGACCGTCGTGCTGATTTTCTTCCGGCTGACCATAGGGCGGGGACCTTAATTGACCATACATATAGTGTCAACGCGAATGAGCCTTTAAGAATTCGTCCGCCTCCTCGGGGGTCATAAGGTACTTTTTAATCATGTCCTTAACGGCCAATATGGTTCCGTCTTTCGCTTCTGCGGGGCTTTCTGCTACCCAAATTGCAAATTGGTATAATACATCGGATGGAATCCCTAACCATAAGTCATTCATATAGAGAAAAGTCATCAGGGAGGTAACGGCGAGCCTCTTATTTCCATTTTGGAAAGGATGATTTTTAATCATCAGGTAGAAAAGTACCGCGGCTTTATCTTCCAAGGACGGATAAAGAGCACGGCCGTCGAAAGTCTGCCACGGAGTTTTAAGACAGCTTTCTAGTTTCCCCGGAAATCGCGTAGAGAAATCAGGAATCGGCTCATCCCACTCCATTAAGCGCCGAGCCAGGTACAAGGCCGAATGTTCGACTTGATCTACCGTGAGCTCGCGCATCAAGTCTTCCCTAATTTTTTGATGACATCACCAAAGTCTCGGAGAGTCTGATCTACGGCCCGTTCGACCTTTTTAGCTTCAGCTTCAGTGATGGGTCGGAAAATTCCAGGAAGATCTTTGTCAGAGATAGAGTAAGTTTTGCCGACTTTACGGGCGACTAACTTTCCTGAAGAGATAAGTTTTAAAACGTAGGTGCGACTAACGCCGAGCTTTTCAGCCACTTGGGTCACGGAAAGCAAATTTCCCTTCTTCTTAACCATGACAGTGGGAATAACATGTTAACAACCATGCATCCAAGTAGTTATTAATTAATAACCAATAACAGTCCGGTTGTTAACAAAACACTTAATTATTTCAATAACTTATATCAGTCCGCTTGCACTACCCTCAATTCTAAATTCTGGGCATTGCTCATCTTGGTGGCGAAGTCCTCGGCCATCTTGCGATCGCCGAAACTGCCGACCCGAACGTCGAAGGAAGGAGTGGAGCCGCGCTGGTCGATGACGAGGTAGGCCTCGTAACCCTTGGCCTTGAGCTTGGAGATCTCGCGCGAGGCGAGGAGCTCGTCGTAGAACTCGGCGACGTGGACCGCGAACTTGGTGTTGCCGCTCGATTTGAAGCGAACCGCGGTGTTCTTGTCGGCATTGGTCGTCACCACGCTCTTATTCACCGCGATCTGCGAGTCCTCGGGATCCTCGGCCGGCCGGGTCGAGCCGTCGGCGCCGACTTCATAAGTCGGAATGGCGCCGGCACCCTCTTCCGCGCCCTCGGGCGTCTCGGCGCCTTCGGAGTCGACCAGCTTGTCGCTGGCCGGCGGCTTGGGCTGACGCATCGCCACCGGCGGAGCCAGGTCTTGGTAGACCGGCTGCTGCATCGCGTAGCTCGGCGCGTTCTCCGGGAAGATCGATTTTCCGAAACGGGCGCCGAGCAGGAAGACCAGGCCCATGACCAGGATCTCCACCGCCAAGAGCAGGATGAATTGGCTCAAGGAAAATTTGATGGGATATTTTTCTTCCATGCTATTCTTCCTCGTCGCGGGTCATGCTTTCCGGCGCCGACACTCCCAGGATATTGAGGCCGCTGCGGAAAATTTCACGAAGCGTCTTGACCAGGTACAGCTTGGCGAGGGTCCGTTCGCGCTGGGGGCTCAAAACTCGGTAACGATCGTCGCCCTTGGCCCGGGTGTAGTAATTCTGGAAGATCTTGGCCAGGTCCAAGAGGTAGAAGGCGACCCGATGCGGCTCATAGTGCTCCACTGCCTCGCCTAGCATGTCGCTATATGCCAGCAAAGCCCCGATCAACTCAAGCTCCTCCGGCAGATTGAGAGGGCTCAAGTCGACTTCGCCCAAGGTTTCGGGCTTGGGGAAGCCGGCCTCCTCGGCCTTGCGGAAAATCGAGCACATCCGGGCATGAGCGTACTGAATGTAGTACACCGGATTCTCGGCGCTGCGTTGCTTGGCCAGCTCGAGGTCGAAATCCAGCGTGGCATTGTGCGAGCGCATCATGAAAAAGAAGCGGGTGGCATCCTTGCCGACCTCGTCGATGACCTCGTGCAGGGTCACATAGTCGCCGGTCCGCTTGCTCATGTTGACCACCTCGCCGCCGCGCTTGAGGTTGACCAATTGCATGAGCAGGAACTCCAGCTTGGCCGGGTCATGGCCCAGGGCCGCCACCGCCGCCTTGAGGCGCTGGACGTAGCCGCCGTGATCGGCCCCCATCACGTTGAGGTAGAGGTCGAAGGGCCGGTCGAACTTGTCCTTGTGATAAGCGATATCCGGCGTGAGGTAGGTGTAGGTGTTGTCGCTCTTGATCAGGACCCGATCCTTGTCGTCGCCGAACTCGCTGGTCTTGAACCAAAGCGCCCCCTCCTGCTCATAGGTCAGGCCGCGGGCCCGCAGGACGTCCAAGGCCTCGTCGATCTTGCCGCCGAGATAGAGCGAGGACTCGCTGAAATAATGGTCGAAGAGGATGCCGAGACGGAGCAGCTCTTCCTTGATGGTTTCGAGCAGCTCGACGCCGAGCAGCTTGCCGATCTTCAGCGGGTCGTCTTTGACCGCCTCGATCTCTCCCTTGAGCTCCTTCACCAAATCCTCGAGATATTCTCCGCGGTAGACGTCGTCGGGCAGGGCCGCGGTCACGCCGCCGATTTGGGTCAGCACCGTGTGATAGTGGGAGCCGGAGCGTCCGAGGGTCTGAATCTGAACGCCGTGGTCGTTGACGTAGAACTCGCGGGTGACCTTGAAGCCGGTGTTCTCGAGCAAACGGGCCAGGCAATCGCCGACCACCGCGTTGCGTCCGTGTCCGACATGCATCGGCCCGGTCGGGTTGGCGCTGACGAACTCGACCAGGACCTTTTTGCCCTTGCCCAGGTCGACCGGCTGTAGGGAGTTGGCGTCCCGCCAGAGCGCCTTCAAGGAATCGTGATAAGCCTCGGGCTTGAGGAAGAAGTTGAGAAAGCCCGGGCCCTTCACCTCGACCTTCTCGATGTGGCGCTCGCCGCCGAGCCGGTTGGCCAATTCCTGGGCCAGCTCCTGGGGCTTGCGCTTGGCGGCCTTGGCCATCACCATCGCCACATTGCTGCTCATGTCGCCATGGTCCTTGACCTTGGGCGCCTCGAGCTGGATCGCGGCCGGCGGCTCGAGGCCCAGCTCCTTGAGCTGACGGGAGAGAATTTCGCTGAGCATCGACTTCATGTGAAATCCTGATTTTCCCTCCCCTTTGTAAGGGGAGGGTTAGGGAGAGGTAGAGAGTTGGCCTATGCGAGAGGTTCCGCATCTTTGCCTACTCTCTACCTCCCCCTGCCCCCTCCTTACAAAGGAGGGGGAATCTGCATCACCTTCGCTCCGGGCAGGGGACCGACCTGCTTGGGATCTCCGACCACCAACACTTGGAGGGCCTCGGGTTTGAGGTATTTTTCGGCCACCCGGTGGATGTCGGCCAGCGTCACCTTTTCAATGTTTTCCCGGAACAGCTCCAGGTAGTTCGGCGGATATCCGAAGTAGGCGAAGCGGGCCTCGTCCTTGGCGAAGTTGTACCTCGGCTCGTACTCCGAATAGAGCGAATTGAGCAAGGACTGCTTGTAGAAGGCCAGCTCGGCCTCGCTGACCGAGCCGGGACGGCGAATTTCCTCGAGAATCCGCCGAGTCTCGGCCAGCACTTGGCGAGTGCTGGGGCCCTTGGTCTGAGCCATCACCATGAATACCCCGAGATCGCTTTCCAGCCCGAAGCGCGAGTAAATTCCGTAGACCAAGCCCAAGGTCGACCGGATTCGCTTGCCCAGGCGGCTGACCAAGGCCTCACCGCCCAGGATGTCGTTGAGCAGAAGCAGCGCGAACTTGTCGGGATTGAAGCGCTGATCGCCGTAATGACCGAGGAGCAGGGTCGCCTGGTCGGTGGCCTTGGGGATCAGGGTCAGGCCGGGCTGCCAGGTCTTGCTGAGCTTGGGGATCTCGGGCAGCGCCTGATCGGACTTGGCCAAGCCATGGCTGTGCTTCTCGACCAGGCCCACCGCCTGCTTCGGACTGAAATCACCGGCTAAAGCCAAGATGACTCGGTCCGGAAAAAAGAAGCGCTGGTAGAAAGCCACGACGTCCTCGCGGGTGAGGGACTTCAGGGTTTCGGGGGTGGCGGTGCGGCTCCATACGGTGTCCGGACCATAGATCAACTTCGGAAATTCGCGCATCGCCAGCTTGGCCGGATCGTCGTTCTGGCGGCGCAGCGCCTCCAGCATCCGGGTGCGGACCAGCTCGAGCTTCTTGGCCTCGAAGGCCGGCTCGCGGAGCATCTCGAAGATTAGACCCAGGACCTTGGGCAAATCCTCCTTGAGGCAGCGGAAGGAGATCAGGCCGAACTCCCGCCCGATGTCGCTCTCGATGTCGGCGCCGACGGCGGCGAGCTCGGCGTCGAAGTCCTCGGGCTTGCGCTTGGCCGTTCCACCTTCACGCAGCAGCTCGCCGGTCATCTCGGCCAGCCCCAGCTTGTCGGCCGGCTCGTAGATGCCTCCGACCCGCCAATAAAGATACCCCCGAACCACCGGCAGCTCCCGGTCCTCGAGGAGGAGGAGCTGAATACCGTTCTTCAGGGCTTGTCGCTCGATCGGCGGCACATGGATCTCGGGCAAAGCCGAGTTTTCCAAAACCGACCATGGGCGACCGGAGCCGTCGGCCGCCGCCACCTGGAGGGGAAGTAGGGAGCCAAGTAGAAGAATCAGGGCGAGCGCTTTCATGATTTTGGCACCAGGACCGCGAGGCGGCGGCGTTGAGGTTGAAGGTAGGTCGCGACGAGCTTCTGCAGGTCGGCCGAGCCGATGCCCTTGATCTTGGCCGGGTGATCTTGGATGTAGCGCCAATTGCCGGTGACGGCCTCGAAGTAGCTCAGCATCTGGGCGACGTCGTCGTTGCTCTGCATCTCGTAGTTCCATTCGGCGAGCAGGCTCTTCTTGGCCTTCTTCAGCTCGGCCTCCCCCACCCCCTCGCTCTTGATCCGGGCCAACTCGTCGTCGACGGCGGCCAAGACTTCCTCGGTGCTGTGACCCGGCAAGGGCGCGGCGTAAATCAAGAAGAGGTTGTCGAGCCGCGAGCCCGGCGAGCCCGAGCTGCAGCCGATGTTTTGGACCAGCCGGTCTTGGACCACCAGGCGGCGGTAGAGCCGGCTGGTCCGGCCCTCGCAAACCACCTGGACGAAGACGTCGAAGCTGTAGTCGTCGGGATGGGGCATGGTCGGCTTGAGATAGGCCGCCATCAGCATCGGGGAGGCGGCGAACGGCACGTCGACCCGCTTCGGCGCGGTCGGCTGGGGCTCCTTCGCCGTCACTTCCGGCGGCTTGGGGCCCGGCGGAATTTTTCCGAAATACTCCTCCAGGATCTTGGCGGTTTCGGCGAGGTCGATGTCCCCGACCACCGCCCCGACCATGTTCGATGGAACGTAGTATCTTTTGTAGAACTGCTCGAGCTGGGTCGCGCTCAGCTTCTGGACGTCGCTGGCGTAACCGATCGTCGGCCGGCGATAGGGGCTGACCTCGAAGGCCGTTTCCATCATCGACTCGTAGAGCTTGCCGAAGGGCGAATCGTCGACCCGGCTGCGACGCTCTTCCCGGACCACGTCGCGTTCCGAATAAAACTCGCGAAAGACCGGGTCGCGCAGCCGGCTCGACTCGAGGAAGGCCCAGAGCTTCAGCTTGGTGTTGGGGAGCTGGACAAAATAGCTCGTGAGATCCTGGCTGGTGGTGGCGTTGAGGCCGGATCCGCCGTTGCGCATGTAGATCTGGGAGAACTCCTCCTTGACGACGTAGCGCGAGGCCTCCTCGGCCAGCTGCCGGCGACGCTTTTCCAGCTCGGCCTTCCGGGCCGGCGCAGCCGAGGACCATTCGGCTTGGACCTTCTCGATCTCGGCCAGCAACCGGCGCTCGGCGGCGGCGTCGGTGGTGCCGATTTCGGTGGTTCCCTTGAAGGCCATGTGCTCGAGCAGGTGGGCGATCCCGGTCTGGCCATCGGCCTCGTCGATGCCGCCGACTTTCACTTGGATATAAGCGGCGAAAACCGGAGCCCCGGGGCGGCGCAAAAGGAGGAAGCGCATGCCGTTGGAAAGGGTGATCTCCCGGACTTCGTCGAGCAAGCCGGGGTTGGCGCGGAGCGGAGCGGCGGCAAGGAGCAAAGCCAGTAGGATAAGAATGGATGTCAATTTTTTCATAGATGACAAAAAAACCTTTACCAGCATCGCATCTTCCCACCCTCGAAGTCGGCCGAGCATTGGGCGGTCTTTCCGCTCTTGATGACCGCCGATCCGCTCAGGGTCTTGCCCAGCGCCGGGTTCCGCACCGTCACCGAATAGCGGCCTTCCGGGATCTTTCCCCGGATCGCCGGCGTTTCTTGGCCCGAGAAATAGCCGGCCACGGTCACCCTTCCCCAGGGCACGGCGCTGACTCGCAGTGAACCAAAGCCGGGCGCCTTCTTGGTGAGTTCAAAAACGTAGGGTGAGGGCGAAGGTTCTGAGCCAACCGTCAAAGTCTTGGACTGCCCCTCATAATTGGCCAAAGAGGCCTCGGCCTGGACCTCGCCGCCAATCGGCAAGCCCTCGAGCCGGAGCTCGCCGATTCCCTGGCGCTCGCCGCCGGGAAAACGGGCTCGGATTTGGGCTCCCGCGGGCAGGACCTTCAGGCGAAGCGAGCCCAAGGAGGGCTTCGGCGTCGGCGAAGCTGGCGGCGCGGCTTGCGGCCGGGATTCGGGAGCCGGCATCCGCACCGCGATCGGCCCCATGAGGGTTTTCGGGGCTCCCCACTCGCCGCTCAACCAAAACCACAGCGGCGTGAGGATCAGCGCCGCCAAAACCAAGGCCGCGAAGAGCTTGAGCGAATTTCGGCGCCGCTGCGAGATCGCCATCAAGGCCTGGAGGTTTTCCTCCCGAGCCTGGCTCAAAGAAGCCGGCGGAGGATCGATCTCGGTCGGCGGCTCCTCGGCCAAGGAGACGGTGGATTCCCCTTCCAGCGGAGCGACCTTGGTCTGACGAAAGCTGGCGGTCCCGCGGCTCAGCTCCTGGCGTCGCTGAACGATCTCCTCGGAAAAGAGCTCGGTCAGAAAGGCAGCCAAGGAGCGCCGATCGGCCTTGGCGCCGGCCGGGCGGCAGGCGTTCAAGGCCTCGGCAAAGGACTCGGCGTCGGGGAAGCGTCGTTCCGGATCTTTCTCCAAAGCCCGAGCCAAAGCTTCCTTCAATCCAGCGAAAAGATCGGCCGTCTCCTCGGGCCAAGGGATCTCGGCCTTGCGAACCTTGTCCAGAGTCTCGACCTCGCTGCCGGCGGCGAAGAGCCGGCGGGCGAAGAGCAGCTCGTAGAGGACGATGGCGGCCGCAAAGACGTCGGTGCGGGCGTCGAGGGCGGCGCCCAGCGCCTGCTCCGGCGACATGTAGGCGTACTTGCCCTTGAGGACGCCGGTTTGGGTCTCGTGAGTCTGAGTCAGCGCCTTGGCGATCCCGAAGTCGGTGACCTTCACCTCGCCCTCGAAGCTGAGCAGGATGTTCTGGGGACTGACGTCGCGGTGGACGATGCCCAGCTTGCCGCGATTCTTCAAGGTCCGCTCGTGAGCGTAATGCAATCCCTTCAAGGTCTCGACCGCGATGTGCAGCGCCAACTCCGGCGGCAGCCGGCGCTGTGCCGTCTTGAGGCGCTGCACCAGATGGCGCAAGTCGACGCCCTCGACGTACTCCATCGCGATGTAATAGGTCTCGCCCTCGCGGCCCAGCTCGAAAACTTGGACGATGTTGGGGTGGTTGAGGTGGACGAGCAGCTTGGCTTCGTCGACCAGCATGGTGATGAATTCGCGGCGCTCCGACCAAACCGGATGAATGCGCTTGAGGACGACGACTTTTTCGAAGCCCTCGACGCCGGTGAGGACGGCTCGGAATATTTCGGCCATGCCGCCGGACGCGATCTTTTCCAGAAGGACGTAGCGTCCGAAAGGGATGGGAGATGCTGGATTCATGCTTGGTCGTTGGCCCCTGCCGGCCTGCCCTTAACAGCCTTTTCTCTCACCGACAAGCGGCCCGAAGGGCTCCTTTATTGATATTAATCGGGTAAAAATTAAAGAAATTTAAGGATATTTCTTGACCTTTTTATTAATTATAATGAAATTAAGTAAAATTATAGTTCAGCTCAGACCTGGGAGGGGATGAATGGACAAAGTACTTAAAGAGCTGTGCGTGGAGATCGCTTCCGGCGACATCGGTTCCGAACGCTTCAATCAGCTCTGGATCGAGAGTGGAATTCCTCTCGAAGGCTCCGAATTCGAAGTCGCCAACCTGATTCTCACCAAGGCTGCGGAAGCGAACTGCGAATCCGCCCTACCCCGCCGAAAACTTCACTAAATTTGCCTAATAAGTCATCCTGAGCGGTTTTACGTCATCCTGAGCGAAGCGAAGGATCTGCGACCGGCCAAGGAGCTATGAGAAGCCAAGGTCCCTTCGTGTCTTCGGAAGGATTCCGCGGAAACGAAGGGGCTTAGGGTTTTCATAACACTACAAAAATAAAAACCCCGTTACGTCTTGCGACGAAACGGGGCGAAATTCATAACAACCAAATGTACTAAGACTACTTCTTTTTCTTCTTAGCAGTTTTCTTCTTGGTTGCGGCCTTCTTCTTGGCGGGTTTCTTCTTCGCCGCCTTCTTTTTCTTCACAGCCATTTTACCCTCCTTTAATTAAATAAGGTAATGACTGTGCCAACAGTAAGGCCTCTATTATAAACAGTCAACTATTATTGTAACAATTTTTATAAAATTATAGGTAATTGATAGGTCGGCGCCAAGGAAATTTTTTTTAAAAATGCCAAACGCCGCGATTGACGCGGCTGAACGACGCTTGTCGAAAAAAAAATTATGAATTTGTGTATGCAAAAAAAAAAGCGAAACCGTCTCCGATTTCGCCTTTTCGATGGTAGCGGGGCTAGGATTTGAACCTAGGACCTCCGGGTTATGAGCCCGGCGAGCTACCAGACTGCTCTACCCCGCAGTGAAGGTGGGTGGATATAGGTTCGTACCGACCTTTAGTCAAGGTATTAGATCATGCCCGAGCTAGCCGAAGCCGCCTTGATGGCCCGAGAGATGAGCGAAGCGACCCGAAAGCGCCCCTTGCGGCGGATGATCTTCGCCGGCGACCGCCCCTTCTTGCGCAAAATCGTCCCACCGCCGGTGCAAAAAGCCTGGCGCTCCTTCCTCGATCATCCCTTGGAGATCTCCTCGCTGGGCAAGCGAGTTTATTTTGGCGTCCAAGGCTCGGAGCGCCGGATCGGAGTCCACTTGGGAATGAGCGGGCGTTTCGGAGCCGGCGGGCCCAGCCCCGAACGCCGCCGCCACGGCTTCCTGATCCTCGAATGGGACGGCGCCCGCTTCCATTATTCGGACTACCGCCGCTTCAGCCGGATGAAATTGAGCGAGGGGCCCATGAATCACGCGATCGGCGGCTGGGATCCGAAGCGCGGGCTGCATTTCAACCCGGCCACCGAGCTGAAAAGGACGGTCGCCGAGGTCTTGGGCAATTTTCGTCGCAAGCCGCGGATCTCCTGGCTCTTGGATCACGGCAAAATCACGGGTGTCGGTAACTACATGGCCAACGACGCCTTGGGCCGGCTCGACCTCTCGCCTTTCGAACCGGCGGCCTCGCTCGAGGAGGCCGTGCGGATTTTGCGGGAATGCCAAAAGGTCGCGGCCCTGATCTTTCGGCGCCGCGGTGAACTTGCTGGAAACCTCGGCTTCTACGAAGCCGGTAAAGTGCCACGGATCCTTTACCGCGGCCGGCCGCTTTACACGCGCTTTAAACTGCCTCGTTGAAACTTCGCAGATGCTGAAAAATCGCTAGGGGGCTTCCCCCCCTTTGAAAAAGGGGGGCCAGGGGGGATTTAAAGGCGCTGCGTCGGCTTAACGCAACACTTTGAGCTTCGGCCGCCGCTCTAAATCCCCCTTAATCCCCCTTTTTCAAAGGGGGAAACCGCTCGCTTGAACTCTTCGGTTATTTCTCATTCATCGGAATCATCCAAGTCTCGGCCAAGGCCGCCTGGATCCATTCCTGGATCGCCGGCAAACCCAAGATCGTCTCGGCGTAGGCTCGGGCCGTCGCGTCCATCTCGATGGCGTAGCGGGTGAAGCGGAAGACCACCGGCGCATACATGGCGTCGGCGATCGAGAAGTGGCCGAAGAGGAAGGGGCCGAATTTCGAGTGGCGGGAGCGGGCCTCGCGCCAGATTTCCTGGATGCGGGCGACGTCAGCCTGGACCTCGGGCTTAAGCTCGATCGGCACCGGCTTGCGGCGGACGTTCATCGGACATTCGGTGCGCAGGGCGGCGAAGCTGGAATGCATCTCGGCCGAGACCGAGCGGGCCATGGCCCGGGCCGCCGGGTCCTCGGGCCAGAGGTTCATTCGAGGATATTTCTCGGCCAGATACTCGGCGATGGCCAGTGAGTCCCAAATCGTCCGTCCGTCCTCGATCAGGACCGGCACCTTGCCCGAAGGCGAATGTTTCAAAACCTCGGCCTTCCAATCCTCGCGAAAGAGCGGAATGAGGATTTCCTCGAATTCCAGCCCCATCTGGCGCAACAGCAGCCAGGGCCGCAGCGACCAGGAAGAGTAGTTCTTGTTGCCGATGACGAGTTGAAGGCCGGGCATGATATCTCCTCAATGAAGTTTCGAGTCGTTAAGCTTCCAGTCGTAGCCCCGGAACGTGAGGTTGTAGATCGGCGGCAAGCCGCTCAGGTAGTTCCCGAGGAATCCCCGGAGGTCGATGAACTCCTTCTCGTACCACAGCAAGGTGGCGTTGAGCAGCAAAACCTTGCGCTTGGCGTCGTACTGGAGATTCTCGGGGTCCTTGAAGAAGGCCAGGGTCCGGTCCTCGAGCTGGCGATCGATCTTGTCGCCGGCGAAAGCCTCCTTGATGAAGCGCGGCGCGCTGGAAGCCCCGTTGATCCGGGCGAAGACGGTGCGCGGCTCCTGCAGCTCCTGCTTGAAGACGACTTCCTCGATCTCCATCAGCGAAAAGTCCTTGGCTCCGATCTTGAAGCGGCGGGCGCCGTAATAGTCCGGGATCTTGAGCAGATTCTCCACCGGGTAATGCTTCAGGATCTCGCGCAGGACCATGGCGTTGTAGAGATTGAGCCAAGAAGCCAACCGGTCCTGGGTGTCGGGCAGGCTCGAGGGATTCAAGGCGATGAGGTCCTTGACGTAGGCGTCGAGGTTCTCCATCGCCTCCTTGTCGCGCTTCATGCTCCGATAGTCGAACCAACCGGACTTGCTGACATAGCGATAGAGGATCCGGTCGAAGACTTCATGATTGACGTATTCCACCGCCGGCTTCTTGTGCACCGGCACCGGGAGGGGGTTTTCGACTTCGTGGTAGATATACTCGGGCGGAAGCTGGGGCCGCGGTGGGGCGGCCGGCAGGTTGGTCACGCCGAGAATCGAATTGAGGTTGGCCGGAAGCTCCGACAGCGAGCTTGATCCCGCTTGGGGCCCCGCCGGCGCGGCTTCGGCCGGTGGCGGCTGGACATCGCCGGGCTTGGAGGATATGGCTTCGCCCGAGCCCTTCACCCGGTAGCTTTTGGCCTCGATGAGATCCTGAGCCGCGGCCGGAGCGGCCGATGAGAGCAAAATGCAGCCCAAAGAAATCGTCGTCCGAAATTTCAAGATCGATCCCAAGGATATCGTCTTCATCAAAGCGGTCCTCGAATCCTATGAAGGCATGGTCGTCATGCGGACCCTGGAGGTCGGCAAGCCGGTCATCGAGCTGCTCATCGCCCATGACTTCGCGGCCACCGTCGACCGGGTCATCCGGGAGCTTCAGTCCCAGGTCCTGCTGGAAGAGGTGCCCCGCCCTTCCGATGCGCCGGAGTGGTGAGCGGCCGCCGCTTGCTCTCCATCTCGGCCTTCAGTTGGCCGCAAGCCCCCAAGATGTCGCGGCCCCGGCTGGTCCGGATATTGGCCTGGACATGGCGGTCGAGCAGGTATTTCTGAAAAGCCAACATCGTCGACTCGGGGCAGCGCTGGTAGGGGCTGCCCGGATACTCGTTGAAGGGAATCAAGTTCACTTTGGCCGGAATCCCCTGCAAGAGCTTGATCAGGCGCTTGGCGTCCTCGATCGAGTCGTTGACTCCCTTGAGCAGCGTGTACTCGAAGGTGATGCGGTTGCGCCGCTTCATCGGATAATCGCGGCAGGCCTGGAGCAGAGCCTTCAAATCATATTTTCGGTTCACCGGGATCAGCTGGTCCCGCATCTCGTCGGTGGTGCCGGTGAGCGAGACCGCCAGCTTGACGTCGAGCAGCTCGCCGAACTTCAGCATCTGGGGCACCAGCCCGCTGGTCGAGACCGTCACCTTGTTCTTGCTGAAATTGAGCGCCTTCTCCTCGATCAGGAGCCGGACCGACTCGACGGTGTTGTCGAAATTGTGCAGCGGCTCGCCCATGCCCATGTAGACGACGTTGGTGAGCCTGGTCTCGGCGCCGATCTCGCGCTGCACCGCCATCACCTGCTCGACGATCTCGTAGTGGCTCAGGTTCCGGGTCAGGCCCAAGGTGCCGGTCAGGCAGAAAGTGCAGGCCATGGCGCAGCCGACCTGGGTCGAGATGCAGAGAGTCTGGCGCTCCTCGTTGGGGATGAGGACGCTCTCGATGCTTTCTTTATCCGAAAGCTGGAAGAGGAATTTGCGGGTCCCATCGGCCGAGATCTGGACCGCCGACGGCTTGAGCCGCTCGATGGTGAAGTGCTCGGCCAGCTTGGCTCGGAGCGCCTTGGAGAGGTTGGTCATCTCCTCAAAGCCGGCCGCGTCCTTCTGGTAGATCCAGCGGAAGACCTGCTCGGCCCGATAGCCCTCGACGCCCCAGTCCTTCAGGACCTCGGCCAGCCGGCTTGCGGTCAGTGCCTTGATGTTCTTGCGCTCTTCCACCCGGTCCTTATATAGGTGCGCCAAGCCCAGGTCAATGTCGGGACTTTTTCCGCAACTGCCCGGAATCCCGACCGAAAACAGGCCATTCCCATTGAGGTTTTTCTAACGTTTCGGGGGGCACCGAAAAGGTGGCGCCCTCATGACCCCAACCATTAGAACTCAAAGCCTTCCTTCCATTCTGCCCGCGAGGCTCGGCGAAAGCTCGGCGACTCCACGCCAGCGCTACATCGTCGCCCGCATCCTCGAAGGCGAGGGCCGTTCGCTCAGCGGGCCCGAGCAAGACTCCCTCAGCCTCCGCCAGCGGCTGAATCGGCTGCCGGTGGCCGAGCGCGACCGGCTCCGGCAAGAGGCCGGTCCGGCCTTCGACTCCCTGGCCGCCTTATCCGAGGAGACGGTGTCCGAATATTTCTACGCCGGCCTCCTCCGGGCCGGGCGTCAAGCCGAGGACGAAGACCGCTTCGGCGTCGCCCAGCGCTGCTATTTTTTCCTCTCGCGATTGAGCGCCCACGGCATGCCGGTGCCCGAGCACATTCAAGCCCAGGCCCGAGAGCGCTTGGCTGTCCTAGGCGGCGGCGGATCGGGCTGGGACCGTTTCGAGTTCGCAATGACCCGCCTGCCCCGGCAAACCCTCGATCCGGCTTTCCTGGTGGGCATGGGATCGGCGGCTATCGTCGCCCGGGGCTTTCGCCTCCGGCTCCTGCTCGGCGCTTCCCGCGGCGTAGGCATCACGCCGCGCTTCGTGCCCCAAGTATTCCGGGCCGGCATCACCGCCACCGTCGAATCGCTGGCCTACCTCACCGGCCAAACCGCCACGACCGCGATTCTCGGGCGGCCGGTTTCTTACGATTCGATAAGAGACGAATGGCTGCGCTTCGGCTGGCCGATGTTCCTCTCCACCCGCCTCGCCGGGACCTTGGCCGGTCAAAGCTACCGCCGGCTCCGAACTCGCGGCGGTCCTTGGCTTCAACATGGAAGCCTGGAGGGCGCCCGCTTCCGGCAGCGTCTGGGCTATGGGCTCGTGACCCAATCGGCGATGCTCGGCGCGGCTTATTTCGCTCAAGACTTGGATGGCGATGCCGGCCGAGCCAACCGAATCCCGCGCGATCCCATCGCCCAGGCCTTGCTGTGGACCTTGACTTTCTCGGCGTTCAACTCGGGCGCCCGGCGCCTCACCGGCCGGCGGGTGCTGGCTTGGGAGCGGGGGCTATTCCGAAGATGAGGAATTGCCGTCGGCCGGAGGCCGGGGCGGCGCGATCGTCGTCCCCCGCGACATCCCGATTCGTTGGCGGTTTTCCCAAAGCCAGACTCCCCAACGCACGAGGCCGTTCAGGGTGCTCTGCGAGAAGCTCTCGCCGTTTTCCCGCTTCAGATTTTCGGCGGCGTATCGTGAGCGATTCGGCTCGGGCGATCTTTTCCATCTCGGCAGGCTCGCGATCCGCTGGAAATGGTCGGCCCAATCGTGCCAGCGGCGCAGAATCCCATCGACCTGTTGAGCATAATTGAGGACCGAACCCGGATCGCCCTGGCGATGGGCTCGATAGAAGGACGAAACCATCGCCGGGAGTGAGGGAAACTCGGCGTGAGTCTCCCGAAACTTTTGACGGAGCTCGAGCATCGATTGGAGAAAATCTTCCGGCTCCTTCTTTCTCAGGCGATCCCAATAGGGCGACAAAAATTCCCGCAAGGCCGAATTCCCCTCCGATGGAGCCTCGCGGACTTCGACCCGGTCGGGGCGGCCCAAGCTCAGGGCCTCGCGATGTTCCCAGAGAAAAACGCCCCAACGGACGAAATTGCTGAGCCGGCTGTCGCTGTAGGGCTCGCCGTTCTCTTTCAGCAGGTGGGCTTTGGCATAGGCCGGCCGCCGCCAGCCCGCGACCACGTCGTCGCCTTCGAGATGCTTGGGAATCAGGCTCAGGTTGTGAAAATGCTCGCCCCAGGCTTTCCAGCGGTCTTGGACGAAATCGATCACGTAAGCATTCTGGATGGCGCTGTCGTTGACCTTGAGATCCCGCACCCGATCCAAGCCGTGGCAGCGCAAGCCGCTGAGGATGTAGCCGATCGTCACCGGCTCGCCGTTGCCTCCGATCAAGGCCGGCTTGAGGTGGAGCAAGCGAAGGTAAACCTGCTCCAGACTGAGCTCGCGCAGCTCGGGAATATCCAGGCGAAGCCGGCCCAAGGGCAGAGCCCCGACGAAGTCGTTGGCGCCGGCAACCATCGAATAACTCTGGAGCTGTGCTTTCGGAAAATGGGGATGCCACTGCATCGCGTCGGTCAAGGTTGAAAGCTTGTAGCGGTCCTGTGCTAGTTCTTCGACTCGATAGCGCAAGGGCCGCAGGGCTTGGACGAAGCGATAGGGGTCGGCCAAATCCCTTTTTCTCATCCTTCGCAAAAAGGGGTGGGCGCTGAAAAGGTCGAAGGAGCCGGCGGCTTGGGTCAGGCTCCGCAAGCGCTCGTGGGGAATCCTTCCGCCGTAGACCAGCGCTTGGACCAGAGTCGCCAGGGCGTAACGCTTGATGCGTTGCTCGCTTTGGATGGCCGGCCTCAGCTCATCCAGCCGCCGAATCAGGCTTTCGGTCGAGCTGTAGTCGCTTTTGCGGACTTGGCGCCGCAGAATCGGCGAGCTCCGGTAGAGATCGAAGCTCCGCACCGCCCAGCTCAACTCCTGATCCAAGTCGGCCGGAATTCGCTCCTGATCGATCGCCCTTTGCAGAATCTGCCAGAGACTGAGGTATTCGCCTCTTACCTCCAGGGTACGCTGAGCCGTTTGCAGATCCTCTAGCCGCCGCATGACGGTCTTTTCGGCGGCTCGGGGACCGGAGCCGCGTTCGCGCGGGATCGGCATGGGGCTGGCATCGGCGTAGGGCGATTCGGATCCCGGCCGCTTGGCCACCATCATCATCGGCTGGGACCGGAGAGGCGATTCGGGCGAAAGCGCAGTGCCTCCGCCGACGGTGGCGAAGCTCGGCTCCAAGCCGCCAAAGGCGAAGCCCGCGCCCGGCGGCCGCCGAAAGCTCGGCGCGGCCAGCGCCGCATCGCTTCGAACCTGCACCTCGCGTTGCCAGGCTGCAAAGCGCGGTCCCAAGATTTCGCCGGAGAGACGGCCGCCAACCTGGAATTGGAGCAGCATCGCAAGAGAATCGAAAAGCACTTGATCGGTGGGTTGAGCCGGCCGCAAACCGGCGGCCCGCTCCAAGCCGTGGCCGGCCAAAATGCCGAGGTAGGCGCCGGCAGTCGGGACGAGGGCCCGGGTGAGCGGGCCGGCGCCGAGCCTTTGAGCGGCGATTGCGCCGGCGCCCGAGAAAAACTTCAGTCCGCCCAGCGTCAAATACGAAGCCGCGAGATCGTGACCCCAGGAATTCGGGGAACCATGACCGGAAGCGGCGTGAAGCGCGCGGGTCGTCAGAGTAAAAGCCGGAGCTTCGACGGCAAAACCGCCGAGGCCGGCCAAGCCGCGGGCGCCCCAACCCCTGGTCAAGAGCCCGGCTTCCGAAGCCAAGAGGCGGCCGAGCAGAGCCGAGCGCCCGACATTGTAAGCCAAGCCGGCGGCGGTCATGCCGGCCAAGGCCGCGGGGCTGGTGGCCTCACCGACGAAGCGCTGGGCCAGGAACTCGACTCGACGGCCGAAAGCGCCGCCACCCGACAAAACTTCCAGCTCCGCCCGAGCTCGCTGCGCGAGCGCCGGAGCCGAGCTCGCCCCTTGCTCAGCGACGAAAGACCAAAGCTCGCCGGCCTCGACGAAGCGGTCGCGGCTCGCCAAGCGACGGGCCAGATGATTCAAGCCCGCAAAATAAAGTTCTGGATCGGTTTCGGCGGCGAGAGAGCGTAGCTCTCTCGCCATGGCGTCGCCCCCGCGAGCCTCGAAACGGCGAAAGGATTCCATGACCCGGCTCCCACGAAATATTCTCGAAAATCGGGAGCTTATCGCCTTCTTGCCGCAGAGGTTGTCTTGGATTTTGGAGAATTCCTCGCGGGAACGAATCTGTTTAAATTCTGGAAAATATTCGGACGAGAATATTAAATTTATGAATTAAATATGAAAATATTGGAATAGATTATACAAGTTATTGTAATTCAAATACAATTTCTCTTGGCCGCCGGCTTGCTTTCTTATGGGAAAAAACCCTTTTCCAAAGGAAGCCTATGAAAAACTCCACTCGACCCTCCCCTAACCCTGGTCTCACTCGCCGCCTTTCGGTCGGCTGGCTCTGCCTGCTCGGCCTCGGCTATTTTGGCGGCGTGGCCTGCAGTAGCAGCTCCACGGGGCAAAGCTCCCAAGACCTCAGCGCCTTGGCCGTCCTCGAAATACTCGACTGTCCCGCCGCTCCGCTCCTCGCCGGCGAGGAGAGGAAAATTCAAGTCGAGGGTCGGGATGCCGAGGGCCGAGTCGTGAGCGTCGACTCGCTGCAACTCCAGAGCGACAAGCCGCGCTATCTCGAAACGAAGGCCGATGGTTCGGTGAAAGCGCTCTATCCCGGCAAGGTTTCTCTATCGGCTTCCAGCGAGGGCATCCAAAGCCCGTCTTGCGAGCTCACCATCGCTCCGCCGGAGAATTCCGGCGCGATTCGGCGGTTGAGCGAGAACACCGAGTCCGATGACTGGGGGATGAACAATAATTGGAAAATGACCGCCGAGGGTCTGGTGCTTTGGCAACACGTCACCGCCGGCGGTGACGTCGAGATCCTGCTCCACGACCGCGAGGACGACTTGAACGTCGTCACGCCGATCGAGACCATCGCCTTCGGCGACGGCGAGGTCGACTTCATGGCCTTGGGCTCGGGTCAGGCCGAAGGCCAAATCCTGGCTTCCTATCGGGTCGACTTGAACGAGACCAAGATCAGCGACGACGGCGCCGCGCCCCAGAGCTTGGGCGACCAACAGCAGGAGGAGAACAGCATCGCCGAGGGCTGCTTCTTCTTCCGCGAGGGCGGCGGCCTCAATGACATCCAAAAATTCACGGTCGGCGGCGGCTTGGACGAGATCGTCTCGGCCGGCCAGACTTTCGGCCCAATCACCAGCCAATGCCGGGCGGTCTGGGAGACGCAGGGCCTGACCGACAGCGAGCTGACCTATTTCGACGGCTCCTCGACCCAGCCGGTCGCCACGGGTCTGCCTTTCTTCCCGCAATACGACTTCCGCAATGGACTGATCGTCTTCGCCCAGGACGGCGATATCTTCGTGGCCGACACCCGGGCCGCCAATCCGGCGGTCGTTCCCCTCACCCAGGACGGGATCTCGGCGCTCGACGAGTTTCCCAAGACCGACGGCGAAACGGTGATCTGGCGGCGGACCGAGGGCATTGCGCAGCGTGTGATGTCTTTCGAAATCGCGAGTGGCAAGCGGCAGACGATTTCGATCACGGACGAGCCCAAAGCGGCCGACAGCCTCCAGATCGACTTAAAGCAAGCCGCCTGGATCGAATGTTCCACCCTGCCCTGCAACAGCGCCAACGCCTCGCTCTGGTTTCATAACGGGTCGGGCGACTCCAGCGGCACCGACGAGGTCGACACCGGCCTCGTCCCGCTGGAGCCCGGTTTCAAGGCCTACCTGATGGATGGACTGCTGGCCTGGATCGGCAATGATGGCGATACCGAGGTCTTCTTCATGGAGTGAGTTCTCGGCGCGGGCTTAGGCTTTCTTGCCCGGCCGGGGAGGGCCGGGGACATCCTCCTCACTTTTTTCCCTGGCCCTCAAGCCG
>DATEDP010000062.1 GCA_035281585.1 bacterium | reverse complement strand
GATCTTGTCGGTTAAATAGCTTTCTTTGGATTCGGCGGGGCTAAAGCCCCTTGCTACAGTTTCTGAACCGGTAGCAAGGGGCTTTAGCCCCGCTCCCCGATTGGTTTCGACTCGAAACCGAGCTCCT
Organism: bacterium; assembly: GCA_035281585.1. Taxonomy (NCBI): domain Bacteria; species bacterium. The sequence continues at coordinate 3,619 of DATEDP010000062.1, read as the reverse complement.
TCGCGCCGAATCGCCAAAACCTGACTATTGAAGTGCAGCGGCACCCCGGCCTCTTCGAAGAAGCGCTGGGCCGGATTGGCGTAAAGCTCGCTCAAGCCGACCTTGGCGAGGACCAACCGCGAATCGGCCTTGCTCGAGAGCAGAGCCCGGCGCAGCACCTCGACGAACAGCCGGGCGCTGGCCAAATCTAGCCTTTCATTGACCGTGGCCAAGGCCAAGGGCTCCCAAAATTTGCGGATGGCCGCTTCGGTCTGGCCGGTCTGGCGAAGCAGCTCCTCGATCGATTGGGCGTCCAGCGCGGCGGCGCCGGCGCTTTTCTTGGCCAGGCTCATCAGCCGGGCCATGCCCCGCTTGTCGCGGAAGCTCAGCCCCCGATAGCGCAGCAGGCCCCAAGCCAGATGGAGCGGCGCCGGCAGGTCGGGACAGGAGAGCTCGAAGGTTTTCGCGGGCCCCTCCGAGAAGGCGACGCTCAGCGATTTTTGGACGTCGAGCCGGTCGAAGGTGCCGAGGTCTTTGAGAAAGGCGAAGGTCTCGGCGTAGCAGCCCATCAGCAAGTGTTGGCCGTTGTCGACGGTCTCGCCGGTCTTGGGTTCGCGGAAGGAGTAGGCCCGGCCGCCGAAGAAGGCCCGCTTTTCGACGATTCGGACCTTGGCGCCGGCCCGATGCAGGCGCAAGGCCGCGGCTAGGCCGGCGAAGCCGCCGCCGATGATCGTGACGTCGGTGGAAGCGGGCGAGAGCATGGCTTAAAAAAATCTTTCGCGCAGCGCGATCCAGAGCTTTTGCGGCTTGGACAGCTTGACCGGTTTGTAGAAGACGTCGAAGTCGCGGGCCCGGATCTTGTGGAGGATGCGGTGGTAGGTTTTGCCCATGATCCAGGCGGCTAGCAAGGGCTTGCGCGGCAGCTTCTCCATCTCGGCGAAGGCCTTGCGGTAATACTCCTCGGCCCGCTCGGCCTGAAAGCGGAAGAGCGGGATGAACTCGGCCCGCATCTTTCGGCCGAGCAGCTCCTCGGGCGCGGCGCCGTAGCGCCGGATCTCGTCTTCCGGCAGGTAAACCCGGCCTTTCTCGGCGTCGACCGGGACGTCGCGCAGGATGTTGGTGAGCTGGAGGGCCAGGCCCAAGTCGACCGCGCCGGTCTCGGCCTTTTCGCCGCCCAGCCCGAAGATCTTCATGCAGACCAGGCCGATCACGCCGGCGACCCGGTAGCAATATTGGTAGAGCTCTTCGAAATTGGCGTAGCGCTTCTTGTGGAGGTCCATCTCGCAGCCCTCGATCAAGAGCTCGAGGTAGCGCTGGGGAATGTCGAAGATCCGGACCGTCTCGCGCATCGCTTGGCTCACCGGATGGGTCGGCTCGCCGTGGTAGCAGAGCTCGACCTCCCGCCGCCAAAAAGCCAGTTGGCGCTCGGCTTCCTCGGGGCCGTTCTCGTCGACCGCGTCGTCGACCACCCGGCTGAAGGCGTAGAAATGGGAGATGCCGCGACGGCGCTCCGGCGGCAAGGAAAGGAAGGACAGGACGAAATTGCTCTTGCTCCGCTTCACGACCTCTTCGGCCGCGAGCGGCGGCAGGATCTCGTTGCTATAGGTCGAAGCGCTCATGAAGCCCCGCCTTCGTCGGTGGCCGGCAGGACCTCGGCGGCGGCCGCCGGCGGCTCGGCTTTGGCCGGCGCTCGGGTGGCCCGCTTGAAGCCGAAGAGGGCTCGGCCCAGGATGGCCAGCTTGTCGCTTTTGCCGAAGTGGGGCCGGGTGCCGAGGGTGTTGAAATCGAGCTCCCGGATCTTTCTGCAAATGCCGAGACCGCCGAGGATGACGCACTTGAGCTCCAGGCTTAAGCGCCCCTTCACGCTCGACACCAGCGGGGCGCCCTCGCGGAACATGGCCTCGGTGCGCTCGACCTCGAAGCGCAGCAGGTCGCGGTAGCGCGGCGTGTAGGAGCGGGCGAAGAGCTCGGGCTCGGCGACCTCGAAGCGCTTCAGGTCTTCCATCGGAAGGTAGATCCGGTTCTTTTCGAGATCGACCGAGACGTCCTGCCAGAAATTGGCGAGCTGAAGGGCGCTGCAGATCTTGTCGGAAAGGAGGGCCCGGGGCTCGTCGCGGTAGCCGAAAAGGATCAGGACCAGCCGGCCGACCGGATTGGCCGAGTGCCGGCAGTAATAAAGGACGTCGTTGAAGCTGGGGTAGCGCTTGACCTCGACGTCCCATTTGAAAGCCGTGATCAGGTCCTTGAGGAGCTGAAGCGGGATGTCGAATTGGCGAATGGTCTCCTTGAGCGCCAGAAAGACCGGATGGTTGACGTTGCCGCGCTGGGTTTTCTCGAGCAGGCCCTGCCAGGCCTCGAGCGCCGGCAGCCGCTCTTCGTCGGGGAAGGCTTCGTCGGCCAAATCGTCGGCCCGCCGGGCGAAGGCGTAGATCGACCAGACGTAGGGCCGCAGCTTCTGGGGGATGAGGACGCTGCCCACCGGGAAATTCTCATAATGGGTTCGGGCCAGCCGCTCGCAGTAGCGAAAAGCGTCGGCCACGGTCCAGTGCTTCTTCTGGAGCACTTCATCGATGGGATATTCGGGGCTCATGTCCATCGTTCGATCGCTATTTCCTGGTTTCCATCCTTAAAAAAAATCGGCTCGGGCTTTTCCCAAGCGCTCAGGGCCACCATGCCCAGGCCGAGGCTGCCGCCGGCTTTGGGCGATTCGGCCGCCGAGCTCAAAGTCCCGACTTTTTTCTCGCCCTGAAAGAGCTCGGCCGGCAGGCTGGGAATTTGGCCTTGCCAACGCAGCCGGGCCAGCTTTCGGTTCACGTGACCGCGGCTCTGGACCCGGGCGGTGGTCTCTTGGCCCAAATAACATCCCTTATTGAAGCTGGTGGCGCCGGCGTCAAGGCCGACTTCGGCGACCAAGTTGTCCTCGCTCATGTCCACGCCCATTGCCGGCAGCCCGGCTTCGATCCGCAGGGTCTGAAGGGTGCCGGGATCGGCCCGAGCCATCAGACCCTGGCCGATCCAAGCTTCCATCTTTTGGCGCCAAGCGCCGGCGGCCGAAGCCGGCACCAGGATTTCCCAGCCCGGCAAGCCGAAGCGATCGCTGGCGAAGAGGAGCAGCTCTTGGCCCTCGAGGCCGCGCGAAAGGACCGTTCCCGGATCGGCCGATAGCTGCCCGCCGAGCGCACCTTCCAACAAGGCGGTCGAGCCGGGACCGATCGCGGCGAAATGGGCCCAAGCTTCGGTTGGGCTCCACTCGACATTGGCGAAAAGCAGAAAAGTGGCGAGGTGCTCGCCGGTCTTGGCTCCGTAGCCCGGCGGGAAGAGCAGGAGGAAACGGCCGGGCCGGCGCAGCACCCAAGCCTCGCTGATCAGCTTGCCTTTTTGAGTCAAAAAAGCGGCCGGCGCGATTTGGGATTCGACCAGCTTCAGGATGTCTTGAGTCACATAGGCATTGAGGAATTTCGCGGCCTCGGGTCCGCTGACTTGGCAAATCTCCCCGACCGGCTCCCAGCCCAGGGCCTTTTCCTGAGCGGCAATATAGTTGGGCGACGCTGGCATTGTTTTCCTATATAATCGTAGCGATGGGGGGTCAACCCAGGGTAAAAACCTTTGCAGCGAGGAGGAGCTTATGTCGGAATCCAAC
>DATEDP010000061.1 GCA_035281585.1 bacterium | reverse complement strand
CTATGTGCGGAATCGTCGGATACATCGGTGAAAAGGGGGCGGCGGAGATCCTGCTCGACGGGCTCTCGCGCCTGGAATACCGGGGCTACGATTCGGCCGGCATCGCGGTCCTCGACGGCGGTCGCTTCGAGATCCTGCGGGCCGAGGGCAAACTTTCGGTTTTGCGCTCCTTGGTCCAAAAGAAATCGCCGGCCGGCAAGCTGGGCATCGGCCACACCCGCTGGGCCACTCACGGCCGGCCCAGCGAAGCCAACGCCCATCCCCATCGCTTCGGCGACATCACCTTGGTGCACAACGGCATCATCGAGAACTACAGCGAGCTTCGCGAAGGCCTGATCAAGAAGGGCCACAGGTTCTCCTCCGAGACCGACAGCGAGATCGTCGCCCATTTGGTGGCGGCGGAGTCGGGACCGCGGACGCCGACCTTGACGGCCTTCAAGAAGGCGCTCCATCGCTTGAAGGGGTCCTTCGCGATCGCCATGCTCCACGAGCAGGAGCCGGACAAGCTTTACGCCGCCCGCAGCGGCAGCCCGCTGGTGCTGGGCCTGGGCGAGGGCGAAAGCTTTCTGGCCAGCGACGTGCCGGCCTTGCTGCCCTACACCAAGAAGGTCATCTTCCTCGAGGACGGCGAGGTCGCCGTCTTGACCCGGAACCAATGCGAAATCCAAACCCTGGACGGCAAGCCGGTCCAGCGCGAGCCGCGGATCATCACCTGGACTTTGGCGATGGCCGAGAAGGCCGGTTACAAGCACTTCATGCTCAAGGAGATCTTCGAGCAGCCTCGAGCCCTGGCCGACACCCTCCGGGGGCACCTCGACCTGGCCAAATCGGCGGTCTACGGCGACGGCGTCGCCGAGCTGTTCAAGACCAAGGCCGATCTGGATAAGATCTCCAGCATCTACCTGGTCGCCTGCGGCACCAGCTGGCATGCGGCCTTGACCGCCAAGTATTTCTTCGAGAAGGACGTCGGCGTCTTGACGATGGTCGAGCAAGCCAGCGAATTCCGTTACCGCGATCCGATCCTCGACAAGAACAGCCTGGTCATCGGCATTTCCCAATCCGGCGAAACCGCCGACACCCTGGTCGCGATCCGCAATGCCAAGGCCAAGGGCGCCAAGGTCTTGGCGATCAGCAACGTGGTCGAAAGCACCTTGGCCCGGGAGAGCGACGCGGTCCTTTACACTTACACCGGCCCCGAGATCGGGGTCGCGGCCACCAAGACCTTCACCGCCCAGATCGCGGTCCTCCAATTGGCCGCGCTCTTCCTCGGCCGCAAAAAAGGCAAGCTCAAGCAGGAGGAAGCCGAGCAGCGCTTGCATGGGCTTTTGGAGGTTCCCGGAAAAATCGAGGAGGTCTTGAAGCATGCCGAAAAGATCCGCGAGATCGCGCTGAAGCACTCCTACAGCGACGACTGCCTTTACATCGGCCGGGGCCCCCAATATCCGATCGCCTTGGAGGGCGCGCTCAAGCTGAAGGAGATTTCCTATCTCCACGCCGAGGGCTACCCGGCCGGCGAACTGAAGCACGGGCCGATCGCCCTGATCGACCAAGGCTCGCCGGTGGTGGCCATCGCGCTGGCCGACGAGTATTACGACAAGATGCTGTCCAACATCCAAGAGGTGCTGTCGCGCCAGGCCTCGGTGGTCGCGATCGCCAGCGAAGGCGACACCAAGATCGGCCAGCTGGCCGGCGACGCGATCTTTCTGCCCAAGCTCGATCCCTACCTCATGCCGATGCTCAGCGCGATTCCAATGCAGCTCTTGGCCTATTACATCGCCGACCACCGCGGCCATGACGTCGACCAGCCGCGGAACCTGGCCAAGAGCGTGACGGTCGAGTGATGTCGGTGCCCGGTTTGCTAAAAAGATTCCGCGACGACCAAGCCACCCAGCTCATTTTGATCGGACTGCTGATCGGCGTTCTCTCGGGTTTCGCGGCGGTGGTGTATCGCTGGTTGATCTCGGCGATGCAGGGCCTTTTCTTCGGGGTTGGCGAGAATCCGCTGCTCGTCGCCGAAGCAGCTCACTGGTGGCGCAGGCTGCTGATGCCGGTTCTGGGCATGCTGCTGGTCGCTCTGATCAGCAAGTTCTTCCTGAAGAAGGAAGGCGCGTCCCATGGGGTACCCGATGTCATGGAGGCGATGCAGGCCGGCAAGCCTCTCCCCCGGCGGGTCATACTCCTCCGCTCACTGACCTCGGCGATCACCATCGGCAGCGGCGGCTCGACCGGACGGGAGGGCCCCATCGCCCACATCGGGGCTACAGTCGGCTCGGCCATCAGCGGATTGTTCAAAAAGAAAGGTGACCTGGCCAAGACCATGATCAGCTGCGGGGCCGCCGGCGGCATCGCCGCGACCTTCAATGCGCCGATCGCTGGCGCGCTCTTCGCGCTCGAGATCCTCCACGGCGACGTTGCCATCCGCCATTTCACCCCGATCGTCATCTCCTCGGTGATTGCAACCGTCATTTCCAATTCACTGCTCCGCGAGGTAACCGGCCTCACCGCCTTGACCAGCGGCGAGACTAATTTCCATTTCCACAGCGGCTGGGAAATCCCGATCTATCTCGGGCTGGCCTTGCTGCTCGGGGCCGCCTGTATTCTTTTCATCCGCTCGCTGGAGTGGGTCGAGCAAGCGTTCGAGGGGCTGAAACTGCCGGGGTATCTGAAAGCCATGATCGGCGGCCTGGTCATGGCCGTCATCGGGCTGGCCTTGCCTCAGCTCCACGGCTTCAGCAATTACACGACGGTGAACGACGTTCTGGAAGGTCAATATGTCTGGTATTTGATCGTTGCTCTGGGCCTCCTTAAAATGCTGACGACCGCGGTCACTCTCGGGGCTGGCGGCACCGGCGGCGTCTTCGCGCCCTGTCTTTTCATCGGGGCCATGCTCGGCGACGGCTTCGGCAACATTATCCACCGGATTTTCCCCAACGTTACCGCCACCGCCGGCAGCTATGCCTTGGTCGGCATGGGGGCGGTCATGGCGGGCGTTACCGGCGCGCCCCTAACCTCGGTGGTCTTGATTTTCGAGCTGACCGGGAAATACACGATCATCCTACCCTTGATGATAGCCTGCGCCGTCACCACGATTTTGGTCCAGGTGGTGATGAAGGGCTCGGTTTTCACCCGGCCTCTGCTCAAGAAGGGAATCTTCTACGGCGAGAAGCGCAACGTATTGCGACGGATGCGGGTGAAGGACATCGTGAAGCGGGAGTTCCACCGGGTCACGCCGCGGACCAAGCTGCGCGAAGTCTTGGACCTCCTTTCCAATTCGAGGCAATACGCCTTTCCGGTCTTGAACGAGCGGGACGAGCTCGAAGGCATCGTCTCGCTGCAAGATTTTCAGGAAGCTGTTGCCGAACCCGAGGTGGCCGATGTTGTGGTCGTGGGGGAGCTGATGACCACTTCGGTCAGCACCGCTTTGCCCGACGATACTCTCGAAGAAGCCTTGCTCAAGATCGGGGATCGAAATATCGAATACCTCCCGGTGCTCGAATCGGCACGTTCCCGGAAGGTGATCGGCCTGGTCTCGCGAAGGGATATCCTGTCCTGCTATAACCGGGAGGTTAAGGAAATGATCGAGGAGTCGAGGAACGGATGAATCTTGACCATTTGAATCCCGAACAGCGCGAGGCCGTCCTCTGCACCGAAGGGCCGCTCCTGCTTTTCGCCGGCGCCGGCAGCGGCAAAACCCGGGTCTTGGTCCATCGGATCGCCCATTTGATCCGCGAAAAACGGATCAGCCCCTGGAACATTTTCGCGGTGACCTTCACCAACAAGGCCGCCGGCGAGATGAAGGAGCGGGTGGGCGGCTTGCTCGGACAAAGAGCCGACGACACCTGGATCTCGACCTTCCACTCGGCCGGCGTGCGAATCCTTCGCCAGCACGCCCAGCGCCTGGACTACGGCGAGACTTTCGTCATCTACGACGATTCCGACCAAATGAGCCTGATCAAGGACTGTCTCGAGGAGCTTCAGCTCAACCCCAAGATTTTCGCGCCCCGGGCGGTCGAGACCCGGATCGACGCCGCCAAGAACGAGCTGATCGAGCCCGACGATTATCCTTCCGACGATTTCTTCAACGAGCAGGTGGCCAAGGTTTACAAGCTCTACGCCAAGAAGTTGAAGGACAACAACGCCGTCGATTTCGGCGACCTCCTGCTCCTGCCGGTCCGGCTCTTCGAACGTCATCCCGAGGTCTTGCGGGCCTACCAGCAGCGGCTGCATTACCTAATGGTCGACGAGTACCAGGACACCAACCATGCCCAGTACCGGCTCATCAAGCTCTTGGCCGGCGAGCGACGCAATCTCTGCGTGGTCGGCGACGACGACCAATCGATCTACCGCTGGCGGGGGGCCGACGTCCGCAATATCCTCGACTTCGAGAAGGACTTTCCCAACTCGACGGTGATCAAGCTCGAGCAGAATTACCGTTCGACCAAGAACATCCTCAAGGCCGCCGGCGAGGTGGTCCGCCACATCGCGGCCCGCAAGGCCAAGACCCTTTGGACCGAGAACGAGGAGGGCGAAAGGATCGTCCAATTTACCGGCCGGACCGACAAGGACGAGGCGGCCTTCGTCGTCGGCCAGATCGAGAAGCTCCGGGCGGCCGAGGGCCGGAAGCTTTCCGATTTCGCGATTTTTTACCGGACCAATGCCCAATCCCGAGTCTTCGAAGACGAGCTTCGGCGGCGCAATTTGCCCTACGTCATTTACGGCGGCGTCCGCTTCTACGACCGGACCGAGATCAAGGACATCCTGAGCTATCTTTGGGTCTTGGCCAACCCGGCCGACGGCCTCCACCTCCGGCGTATCATTAATGTTCCGGGCCGGGGCATCGGCAAGGTGACTTTGGAGAAGCTCGAAGCCTTCGCGGCCCAGCAGGGCATCACCCTGCTCGAGGCCTTGCCGCGAGCCGCCGAGGCCGGGGTCGCCGGTGCCACCGCCAAAAAGATCGCCGAGTTTCACCAGCTTCTCCAAAACTTGAAGGTCTTGCTCGAGAATGGCCAAACGGCGGCCACAAAGGGAAAGCTCTCTCACTTCGTTCAATCGCTGCTCGAGCGCACCGGCTATCTCGAAGAGCTGCGACGCGAGGACACCCTAGAGGCCGAGGGCCGAATCGAGAACCTCGAGGAATTGGTCAACGTCGTCGCCGATTACGAGGCTTCCCAACCCGAGCCGAGCCTGGCCGGATTTCTCGATCAGGTTTCGCTGATCAGCGACATCGATCGGCTCGATGACAAGAGCCAGGCCTTGCCCTTGATGACCCTCCATTTGGCGAAAGGCCTCGAGTTCGACGTGGTCTTCTTCGTCGGCATGGAGGAGGGGCTTCTGCCGCACGTCCGCTCGCTTGACACGCCGGAGGAGATGGACGAGGAGCGGCGCCTGACCTACGTCGGGATGACCCGGGCCCGGCGGCGGCTCTTCCTCTGCCATGCCGAGCGGCGCCGGGTTTTCGGCAACGAGCAATTCAACCTGCCTTCGCGTTTCTTGGAAAACGTCCCCTCCGAGCTGGTCGAGCGGATCGCTCCGCCGCCGTCGGACCGTTGGGATCCCAACGAGGACGAGGATTTCGACGACGATTTTCGCAGCCGCCGCGGCTTCGTTTCCCGGCCGGCGGCCCCGGCTCCGCGCGAAGACCCCTCCAATCCCTACAAGGTCGGGGCTCGGGTCAAGCACCCGGTCTTCGGCCTCGGAACCATCCAAGCCTGCGAGGGCGGCGCCGACGATCGCAAGATCACCGTCTCCTTCCAAAGCGGCGACCGCAAGAAACTGCTGGCCAAATTCTCCAATCTCACCATCCTTGGCTAGAATGGGCAAAAGGGCTAAACTCGCTTGGAAATGAATCCTTCCCCTCATGCACTGCGCCAAGCTTTGGCCGCCCACCCGGGTTGGATGAGCGGCCCGTTTTTGGCGAAGGTCCTTCAAACCCCGGCCGAAGATCTGCGGCCGGCGCTGGATGAGCTGGTTTCGGCCGGGCTGGTCGAGCTCAGTGGCCAAGATTCGCCCTACTGGAAGTGGAAGGATCCGGCCGCCGCCGAAGCCGAGGTGGCGGCGATGGGCGCCGAGGAGCGGCGTGACTTGCACCGGCGGCTCTACGATTTCATCGCCGCCCAGGGCGACTCCGATTCTTTCGCCGGCCTTCTCGCCGAGCATGCCGGTCCGGCCGGATTGCGCGCCGAGGCCTTCCGCTGGAACATGCGGGCCGGCGAAATTTCGGCCGCCGCGGGGAACTTTGCCGGCGCCGCCCGCTACTACCGCCGGGCCTTGGATTTCGCCGCCGAGCCGGGACAGGAAGCTTCGACTTATCTCCAGCTCGCCAACCTCGAATGCCATCTCGGCCGCTTCGCCGCCGCCGAGCAACCTTACCGCGAGGCTCTGGCTCGCTTGAACGGCGAGACCAACCCGGCGGCTTGGCTTCGTGCGGTCCAAAGCTTGGCTGCCGCCCTGGTCGAACAGGGCCGCTACGCCGAGGCCTTGAACGAGCTGCAAAAGGTTCGGGCTCGGATCCCCGATTTCGGCTCCGGCCTCGAGCGCAACGTGATCCTCCTGCACTTGGCCCAGGTCTACATCGGCATGGGCATGATGCGGGAGGCCGATGCCGCGTTGCAGGAAGTCGGGGACATGTCGGCCCGCGAGGAGTTCGCTTCCCTGGCGCCGTACCAGCAGCTTCTTTCGGGCAAGCTCGAGGTCATTCAGGGGCGCTTGGCCCCGGCTTTTCGGATCTTTGAGGAAGCGGCCCGAGGATTTGAAATCCAAGGCGACCTCGCCGGCAAGCTGGAGGTCCTGCTTTCGATCAGCGCGCCGCTGATGGAACATTATCTTTTGAAGGAGGCCCAAGCCCTGCTCGATCAGCTCTCCTCATGGGAAGAGTTGAAAGATTTTCCGGCGCTGGATCATTCGGTCAAGCTTCGCCGGCTTTCGCTCGGAACTTTTTTGGGGAAATGGGATCCCAAGGACCTGGACCTGCTCTCGCAGGATTCGGCCGAGATCGGCCGGGTCGAGGATTGGCTGACTTTCTGGTTCCACTTGAGCCTGGCAGCCCGCCGCTTGAAGGAAAGCAAGTCGGCCGAGACTTTTCTTCGCAAAGCCAAAGCCGTCCTTGACCGAATCTCCCAAGGGCTGGAGCCGGGGCAGCGCGAAAGCTTCCTGCGCCGGCCTGACATCGCCCGGATCCTTCGCTTGTCCGAGCGCGATTTGTCTCAGCCGGTCACCCCGAAGGTCAGGGCCCGGCGCAGCCTGCCCTCGAGCGGGCCGGCCGAAGCCGCGACTTTAGCTCCGCCTTTGACGAACCCCAAGAAGTAAGCCCAGCATCGCCATCAGCGCGGTGAAGCCCGAAGCCGACCCGGCCGAAGCGCCGCCTCGGTTCAGAGAGCAGCCGCCGTCGCCCTCGACTTCTTCATTGTCGGGGATGCCGTCATTGTCGCTGTCGTTGTCGACCGCATTGATCAGGCCGTCCAAGTCGTCGTCCTCGAAGGCGGTGCCGCCGACCGTCTCGATGAAGTCGCTGAGTCCATCGCCGTCGGTGTCGGCGGAATGGGGATCGGTGCCGATCTCCTCCTCGACTGAATCGGGCAGGCCGTCGCCGTCCGAATCGGCGGCCGCCGGCGGCGGTGGCAGGATCGGAGTGCAGACGGTCGGCTCGCCGGCGCATTGAAAGCCGCTCTCGGTCCGGCAGGTGGCCGAGCAGCCGTCTTGACTGGCGGTATTGCCGTCGTCGCACTGCTCGCCGATCTCAAAGATCCCGTTGCCGCAGGCGGCGGGAGTCGGCGAAGGCGAAGGCGTCGCGGCCGCCGGTCCCTCGACGGCGCCGATATCGCAATTTCCCTTGCGGCTTTGGCCCAGCTGGTCGGTTTCGGGGCAAAGGTCGCCCTCGATCGCGTCCAGAGCTTGGCTGCCGGCCACCAGCGGAATATGGGCCTTGCCCGGAGCGCTCAGCGAATTGAAGGAGCCGAGCCCGGGATCGCCCGCCAAGTCGCCGGTTCCGGCGCTCAGAGTGCAGCCGCTGGCGTCGCCCAGCAAAGTGAAGCCGTTGGAAGTGAGGCTGTCGCCGCCGCAATTCGGCCCTTCCGGCGCCAGATTGCCGGCGAGGATGGTGTTTTCGAGCTCGACGGTGCCGCCGTCGTTCAAGATGCCGCCGGCGAGCTCATTGGCCGAGTTGAGCGAGACGGTCACGTTGAGCAAAGACAGGGTTCCGCCTTCGACGAAGGCCGCGCCGCCGTCCTCGGCCAGGTTGTCGGCGAAGGTGACGCTGGTCGCCCCGACGGTGGAGTCGTTGACGTAGATTCCGGCGCCTTCGCCCAGCGCCAAATTGGAGTAAACCGCCGCGTTGTTCAAATCGAGATCGCTCAAGGCGTAAATGCCGCCGCCACGAATGCCGCTGTTCTCGAAAATCGAGGAATTTTCCAGGCTGACCGATTCGCCGTCGTTGAAGAGACCGGCCCCCTCGACCGCTTGGTTGCCGCGGATTTGCCCGCCGACGAGGCTCAGCGCCAAGCCCTGATGCAGGAGGGCGCCGCCTTGGAGGGCGGCGGAGTTGTCGATGTAATGGCTGCTTTCGGAGGTGAAAGTCCCGAGGTTATGGACGCCGCCGCCGTTTTGGGTGGCGAGGTTGCCGGTGAAGACGCTGGTGTTGGCGGTCAATATCGCCGAGTCGGCGTTATGAATGGCGCCGCCGTTGACCGCTTCGTTGTCGTCGAAAAAAGAGCGGGTGACCCGGTTGTCCTCTTCGGACTCGTTATAAATGGCTCCGCCGAGCTCGCCGGCGATGTTGCGGTTAAAGTTCGAGTCGCTGACGGTGAGGGTAGCCGGTCCGATGACCGCGATGGCGCCGCCGTTAGTGGCATGGTTACCGGTGAAGTAGGACGATTCGATTTCGATCGGATCGAATTGCTGGTTGGCGATGGCGCCGCCATGGCCTTGGGTGCTTTCGCCATCAAAGGAGCGGTTATTGATGAACTGGCTGTTGCGGACCGTCAAGGGGCCCTGGGCCAGGATGGCGCCGCCGTCGGCCGCCGGCACATCGATCGCCGAGTTGCCTTCGAAGACACAGTTCTCGACCACAGTCTCTTCGAGCCCACTCAAGGCGCCGCCGCCGAGGAAGGCGCCTTGATTTTCGGTGAAGAGGCTGTCGCGGACCGTGAGGGGGCCGAAGGCCATAATGGCTCCGCCTCTTTCATCGGTCCGTTTCCCCCCTTGGAAATGCAAGTTTTCGACGGTCAAGTCGCCGTCGGCGTTGACGAAGAAAAAGTGCACTTCCTCGCCGTCGAAGGCCCGTTGGATCGTCGACTTTCCGAAGGCATTGCTGCCGCGGATCGTGATTTCGGTGCTGATGGTGGGAAAGGCCAAGCCCTCGCCGCAGCTCGAGCAAGCGGAGTCCACGCCGGTGGTGCCGTCGATCAGCTCGATCAAGTCGGCTCCGCTGCCGGCGGTGCAAGTCGGCTCGGCGGTGTTGTCGTCCTCGTTCGCCGAAATGATGGCTTCGGCGAGGGAGCAGGTCCCGTCGGCGCCGTCGATGGCGTTGTCGCCGGAGAAAATGACTTGGATTGTGGCGCTGTGTGCCGGTGAGTGGTGTGCCCAGACGAAAAAAACCGCTAAGGTAGCGGTCGCCCAAACGCGTCGGCGCATAAAGATTCCCCCTATACCTTGGATGCCCCCAGGAGTGCTTGTGCTCGAACAATGGTAAAGGCGGGAAGGCCGAGGGCCAAGCCCGAAATTTCGTTAACGCAAATTTTTTAGGATGGCGCGCCGCATTAATTTGGGATCGGGCTTGGCGCCGGTCCAAATTTCGAGGGCCAAGGCGCCTTGGAAAACCAGCATGCCTTCGCCGGTGTGGATCGGATGCTTCATTTTCTTGGCGGCCTTCAGGAATGGAGTATGGCGGGGAATGTAGACGATGTCACTGACCAGGGCGCCTTTCTTCAGTTTCTTCCAGGGGAAGCTTTCGAAGGAGCTGCCGCCCAATCCGACCCGGGTGGTGTTGACGAGAAGATCCGCACGCCCCAGCTCCCTTTCGAAGCCTTTGCCCTCGAGCGGCGAAGCCGAAAGGCTGGCCTTGCCGAGGCGGAAACCGAGGTCTTGGACCAGGCCTTCGGCCCGGGCCAAGGTCCGGTTGGCGACGACCACATGGCGGGCCTTGGCCAGCACCAGGGCGACGGCAATGCCTCGGGCGGCGCCGCCGGCTCCGAGCAGGACCACCCGCTTGCCTCGAACGCTGAATTTGGCGTCGGCTTGGAGGCTCATCAGGTAGCCGGCGCCGTCGGTGTTGAAGCCGAGCCATTTGCCCTCGCGGCGCAGCACCGTGTTGACGGCGCCGATCAGCTCGGCCTCATAGGCCAAGCGATCGAGCAGCGGGACGATGGCTTCCTTGTGGGGCACCGTGACGTTGAAACCCTCGAGCCGAGTCGCCTTGCCCTTGAGGAAGGCCGGAAGCTCGCCCGGCCTCACCCGGATCGCCCGGTAACGATAGGGCAGCTCGAGGCGGGCGATCGCCGCGTTTTGCATGGCGGGCGAAAGGGAGTGGGAGACCGGATCTCCGATGACCGCGATCTGCTTGATCCGAGGGCGGGGCATGAAGCTTCCCTAACGGCATTTTTGGGCGGCCGCCACCGGTTTTTGCATTGACCGGCCGGAAGGCCTGAATTACAGCAAGGCCACGTGTTTTTTCCGGCTCGCGGCGGAAGCACATCCGGGTAAGCCTGATGTCGGGGTTGAAGCCAGGAGGTTCCATGCTTGCCCAAGCTTTGTCTCGTCGCCTACTCGCGGCTTTTCTTATTTCCCAAATTTCGGGTATTTCGTTTCCGTTGTCATCCTTCGCCGCATCGGCCACCGCGCCCTTGCCTTCGGCTTCCAAGAAAATTCTAGTCGTGCCCTTGTTGGGGCCGGGCTCCCAGGCCGAGGCCGTCGAAAAGGTGAGCGCCACGCTGCGCGACGAGCTCGGCCGCCAAGCGGGCTTGAGCGTCGTCGATTCCTCGACCACCGCCGGCCTGCTTCGGAATGCTCCTAATTTGGCGGCCGAGGGGAGCGGGTCGGGAAATCTCAATCGCTACTTGGATCAGGCCAAGGAGTTCTATCGCAACTTCCAATTCAAGGAAGCCGTGAACCTCCTCGAAAACACCATCGACGGATATCGCTCGTCCAGCGGCTCCCTGACCGAAGGCTTTGCTTTGGTCGACGCTTATCTCATGCTCGGCAACGTCGAGGCCGGGAAGAACGACCTGCGCAAGGCCCACGAGGCGTTTCGGGAGGCGGCGCGGCTCGACCCCGATCGGGTGATCACCGAGCGCGATTATCCGCCCAAATCGGTGGCGGCTTTCCAAAAGGCCCGCGAGGAGTTTTTGCGGAAATCCAAGCCGGCGGCCTTGGAGGTCCTTTCCTCGCCCGACAAGGCCGAAGTCATTTTGAACGGCGATGCCAAGGGCGTGACGCCGGCCAAGCTCGAGCGTTTCGCCGAGGGCGAACATTTTCTCTTAGTCAAGGCGCCGGGCTACAAGCCGGTGGCGATGAAGCTGCAGGTGCCGGCCCAAGGTCTCCGGCAAAAAATCGATTTGGAGAAGCTGGGCGGGACTTCTTCGAGCCAATCGGGCTTAGCGGTCGGCGATCTCAAGGACGTCAACGAGCAGGTGCGCCTGGGCTCGGCCCTAGGCAAGCAGGCCGGCGTCGACAAGGTCGTGCTGGTTAGCCTGGAGGAAGTGGGGTGGAACCACAAAATCTCGGCTCGGATGATCGACACCCCTTACCGGGCCTCGCATAAGCTCCAGTCGGTCGAGGTCCTCGACCTGCCGAAGGACACCCGGCCGGCCTCCCAAGTCATCGCCAAGCAGCTCGCCGAAGCCTCGCGGCTCGATTTGGCCAAGGATCCCAAGAAATATGCCGACAGCGACGTCATCGTGATCGGCAAGAAGAAGAAACGAGCCTGGTATAAGAGCCCCTGGCTTTGGGGGGCGGTCGGAGTGGCGGTGGCCGGCGGCACCGCCGGGGTTTTGCTGATGAGTGGGGGCGGCGGCTCGGCCGACGATGGCAGCACTTCGGTCAGTCTCAGCGGGCCTTCGGGCCGGACGCCGTGACGGGCGCTAGGGGTGGGGCTTGCCCCCGCCCGCGTGGCAAGAGGCCTTGGGTGGATTGGGCACCCGCAAGGGGTGCCCCTACTTAGGCAAGGGCGGCAACGGTTGGAGAGTGCCGGGGCTGCCGGTGGTTCCACCGCCCGCGGGCGGTGGTGCCGGCGGCGGAGCCGAAGAGGTTCCACCGAGCGGCGGCGTGGGGTCCTTGGCGCCTTCCAGCGGAGGCAATTGAGCCGCGGCCGGCGGCGGTGGCTTTGAAACCGGACCCACCCCGGTCTTTTCGCCGCTTCGATTCACTTCGATGTTCTGAATCATCTGGACCATCGACTGCTGCTGGCGCAAGGTCGCCAATTGATTCTTCATTTGCTGAGCTTCGCCATCGGAGGCGTTGAGAGCCAAGGCCTTGTTCACTAGCTCTTCAGCCCGGTCGTAGACTTTGTTCTGGAGATAAGATTTGGCCACCTCGCGGTAAATCATGCCCAAGAGCTGGGGTGGCGCTTTGCTCGTGTCCTGTGCCAAGGACTTTTCGAAAAATTCCAGCGCGGCTTTAGGGTCGTTCTTCTTGGCGTGGAGAAATCCCACCATATAGTACAGCCCGAAGCTCGGCGTCCCAACGGCGGCGGCCTTGGTCAAATAATTGAAAGCCTCGTCGAATTTTTTCCCCTGGAAGAGGGCTCGTCCATAGGCTTCGTAAATGTCTTTCTGATAGCGATGCAGGACCTGCATCTGATTCAGCTTCTCTTCGGCCAATTGGTAATACTGGAGGGCGGTGTAGGGCGAGCCGGCGACTTCGGAGCAGACCGCGAGCTTGAAATAGACCAGGGCGTCCTGGCACTGGCCGGCGACCGCCTGCTTGAGGTGGGTGAGAGCCTGGTCGCAATTTTGCTGGTCGTAAGCCGCGAAGCCCTGCTGGACCGACTCATCCCAGACTTTGCTGGTGTGCCCGTATTTCTTATAGAATGCGAAATCATCGACCTGATCCTGGGCTTGGGCCGGGAGGGTCGTGCAAAGAAGAAAAGCCAGAAGTATCGACAACTTAAGTCCGAAAGGGCCGCTCATAAAACTCCTGTTGTCATCATAGCATGCCCGTGTTAGGGGGAAAAACCCTTTAATTCCAAGGCCTCACGCGGCCGAGGGAAGAGGGCCCCTAAAAGCAGACGCCGGATTGGTTTCCGGGGTTTAAAGAAAATTATCCCGCACACGGCGACCGTCAAAGCCCAGGCCTCGGGTGTCCCCCGCAAGGGGGATGAAGGAAGGGCAGGCGAGGCGATCCAAGATCGCTTCCAAGGTCGGCGTGGAGGAAATAACCCGAAAGGAAAGAAAATGGAAAATCTCTCGATGCAAGACCTGCTCGAAGCAGGGATGCACTTCGGCCACCTCACCCGCCGTTGGAACCCCAAGATGAAGCCTTATATCTACGGGGTCCGCAACGGCGTTCACATCATCGACCTCTCCAAGACCGTCAAGCTGTTCCGCGAAGCCCTGGCCTTCATCGCCGAGGCCGTCGGCAACGGCAGCGACCTGCTCTTCGTCGGCACCAAGAAACAGGCCCAGGACGTGATCGAGGAAGAAGCCAAGCGCTGCGGGATGTACTACGTCAACAACCGCTGGCTCGGCGGCACCTTGACCAACTTCCGCACGATCAAGTCCTCGATCGAGCGGCTCAAGGATTTGCAGAAGAAAAAGGAAGACGGGACCTTCGCCGTCCTCTCCAAAAAAGAGATCCTGATGATCGATCGCGAGATCGAGCGCTACCAGCGCTCGCTCGGCGGGATCCAAGACATGACCCGACTTCCCGGCGTCATGGTGGTCATCGACCCCAACCTCGAGCACATCGCGCTCCACGAGGCCAACGTTCTGGGCATCCCGATCGTGGCCCTGGGTGACACCAACTGCGATCCCGATCCGATCGAGCACTTGGTGCCGGGCAACGACGATGCCTTGCGCTCGATCAAGCTCTTCGTCCAAGCCGTGGCCGACAAGGCCCTCGAAGGCCTCAAGCTCCGCGAAGCCCAGGCCCGCCGCGCCGGCGACCGCGATCGCGACGAGGACGAAAAGCCGCAGGTCCGCGAAGCCCGGGGCGAGAAAGCCTCGGCCTACGTCGGCCGCCGCGACGAACAAGCCGAGGAGGCCGAGGCCGAGAGCGGAAGCTATAGCGCCAAGGTCCAGCCCGAGCCCGAGCCCGAAACCCCGGCCAAAACGGAAGAATAATAGAGGGGCAGGCCTTGCGCCTGCCCTCGTGCACAGGGCAATCGCCCCAATATTAGGAGTTTTCCATGGCAGAGATTACCGCAAAAATGGTCCAAGACCTGCGCGAGAAGACCGGCGCCGGCATGATGGATTGCAAGAAAGCCTTGAGCGAGGCCGGCGGCGATATGGAGAAGGCCGTCGAAGTGTTGCGCAAGGCTGGCATGGCCTCGGCCGGCAAGAAGGCCGGGCGTTTGGCCAGCGAGGGCCTGATCGGCATCCACGTCGAGAGCAGCGTCGCCGCGATGGTCGAGGTCAATTCCGAGACCGACTTCGTCGCCAAGACCCCTGACTTCCAAAACTTCGTCGACGGCGTCGCCCAGCATGTCGCGAAGCACAAGCCGGCCGATTTGGCGGCCTTGCTCAAGCAGGTGCCGGAAGGCGCCAAAGCCGACTACGAAACCCTCACCAAGGAATTGGTCGCCAAGATCGGCGAGAACCTCTCGATTCGGCGCTTCCAAGTCCTGGACGCCAAGGCCGGCGAGAAGTTCGGCTCCTATCTCCACATGGGCAGCAAGATCGGCGCCCTGGTCAAAGCCAAAGGCGACACCGCCAAGCTGAACGACGATCTTTTGAAGGACCTGGCGATGCACGTCGCCGCGGCTTCGCCGCGCTTCCTGCACCGCGAGCAGATCCCGGCCGACGTTCGGGCCAAGGAAAAGGAAATCTACCTGGCCCAGCTCCAAGACAGCGGCAAGCCCAAGGAGATGCTCGAGAAGATCGTCGAGGGCAAGCTCGGCAAGTTCGCCTCGGAGGTATGCCTCCTCGAGCAGATCTTCGTGAAGGATCCGACCGGCAAGAAGTCGGTCCTCAAGCACCTGCAAGAGACCGACCCTTCGGGTCAGGTCGTGGAGTTCCTGCGCTTTCAGGTCGGAGAGGGCATGGCCAAGAAGGAAGAAGATTTCGCGGCCGAGGTGGCCAAGCAGCTCGGAAAATGACGGAGAAGGCAATGGCAAGCGTCGCCAAGTATAAGCGGATCCTCCTCAAGCTCAGCGGCGAATCCCTGATGGGACGCGAGGGCTACGGCATCAACGCCGAAGTGGTCGGCAACATCGCCGAAGAGCTCCGCGAATTGACTTCCCTGGGCATCGAGATCGCCATCGTCATCGGCGGCGGCAATATCTTCCGCGGCATGGGCGGCGAGAAGGAAGGCATCGACCGGGCCACCGGCGACTACATGGGCATGCTGGCGACGGTGATGAACGCCATGGCTCTCCAAAACTTCCTGGAAAAGGCCGGCGTTTACACCCGGGTGCTGTCGGCCATCGAAATTCACCAGCTCGTCGAACCCTATATCCGGCGCCGGGCCGTCCGCCACCTCGAGAAGGGGCGGGTGGTGATCTTCGCCGCCGGCACCGGCAATCCTTTCTTCACCACCGATACCGCCGCCGCGCTGCGCTCGGTCGAGATCGGGGCCGATGTCATCCTCAAGGGAACCAAGGTCGACGGGGTCTACGACAGCGACCCCAAGCTCAACTCCCAGGCCAAGCGCTTCCACTCCTTGACCTACCTCGATGTCTTGAACCGCAATCTCAAGGTCATGGATTCGACCGCGATCTCGCTGTGCATGGACCATAAGATGCCGATCGTGGTCTTCGACCTCTTCAAGAAGGGCAATATCCGCAAGGTGATCTGCGGCGAGGATATCGGCACCACCGTGAATTGATCAACCAGAGGAGATTCTTCAATGTCCCATCCCGTGTTGAACAAGTCCAAGGACAAGATGGAAAAATGCCTCGCCTCGCTGCGGGGCGAGCTCGGCAAGGTTCGCACCGGCCGGGCCTCGGCTTCGATGCTCGACGACATCCGCATCGACTACTACGGAACGCCGACCCCGCTCAACCAAGTCGCGACCCTGGGCGTGCCCGAGCCGCGCATGATCACGGTGAGCCCGTGGGACGCCAGCGTCATTCCGCTGATCGAAAAGGCGATCATCAAGTCGGACTTGGGTCTCACCCCGGCCAACGACGGCAAGCTGATCCGGATTCCGATTCCGGCCCTCAACGAGGAGCGGCGCAAGGAGATGGTCAAGCTCACCCGCAAGTTCGGCGAGGAGTCCAAGGTCGCCGTCCGTCACGTCCGCCGCGAAGCCATCGACGAGATCAAGGCGATGGAGAAGGACAAAAAGATCGCCGAGGACGAGGCCAAGAAATTGGAAGCCGAGGTCCAGAAGCTGACCGACTCCTACGTGAAGAAGGTCGATGAATCGCTCGAACACAAAGAAAAAGAAGTGATGGAAGTCTGAACCGGCATGGCCGTTCCCGAAAGTAAAAAATTGCCGCGGCACATCGCCATCATCATGGATGGCAACGGGCGCTGGGCCCGGCAGCGGCATTTGCCGCGGATCGAAGGCCACCGTCGCGGCAGCCAGGTGGTCGAAGAGATCGTCGAGACCTGCCGGGAGACCGGCATCCAGTACCTCACCCTTTACGCCTTCAGCCAAGAGAATTGGAACCGGCCCTCCGATGAAGTCCTGGGCCTGATGGAATTGCTCAAGTACTTCCTCCAGGAGAAGCGCTCCAAGCTGCTCAAGAACGGCGTCCGCCTCCGGGTGGTCGGCCAGATCGAGCGCCTGCCCGAGCCGGTGCTCCGGGAGCTGACCAAGACGATCGAGAAGACCAAGGGCTGCGAGGCCATGACCTTGATCCTGGCGCTGAGCTATAGCTCGCGAAGCGAGTTGACCGAGGTGGTCAACCAGCTGATCCGCCAAGCCCTGGCCGAGGGCAATGCCTCCAAGGTCATCGGCGAGGAGGACCTGGCCCGCCAGCTTTACACCGAGGGACTGCCCGATCCCGACTTGCTCATCCGCACCAGCGGCGAGCACCGGATCAGCAATTTCCTGCTTTGGCAGATGGCTTACACCGAGCTTTATTTCACCGACACCCTTTGGCCGGACTTCAACCGCTCGGAGCTGCAAAAGGCGATCTCCGAGTACCAGCGCCGGGAGCGGCGCTTCGGCCGGACGACCGAGCAGATTCGGGCGATATCATAAGAATCCCCCCTTTGAAAAAGGGGGGAAAAGGGGGGATTTGACGGACTTGGCGAGGCAACCGATTGGCTTGTCGCCATCGCTTTAAATCCCCCCAACCCCCCTTTTTCAAAGGGGGGTTTAGGAGCAAAATGGCTACCCGTGTGATCACCGGCCTGGTTTTGGCGGCCGTCGTCATCCTGCTGATCTTTTTCTTGCCGCCCTTGCCGCTCAAGCTGGTGATCGCGGGGATCGGCGCCTTGGCCATCCACGAATGCGCCCGGATGATTTTGCCGCCTCATCCGACCACTTCAATGGCCTTTCCGGTGATCGCCGGGACGCTCTATTTGGCCTTCCTGATGCTCGGCCAGCCCCATCTGCCGGCCTTCACCATCGGCACGCCGGTCGTCCTGGTCGCGACCCTCGTCTTTTATCTCTTCCGGCGCCACGTCAACGAAGTGGTCTTGAGCCAGGTCACCGCGACCTTCTTCTCGATCCTCTATGCCGGACTCATGCTTTCCTTCCTGGGCCTGATTCGCGACCTTCCCTCGGGGGCTTCCTGGCTGCTCTTGGTTTTGGCCAGCACCTTCGGCGCCGATACCGGGGCGTATTTGGTCGGCCGGACCATCGGGAAGCACAAGCTGGCGCCCCACGTCTCGCCGGGCAAGACGATCGAGGGTCTGATCGGAGGCACCGGCTTGAGCGTCGTCGCCGCCCTGATCACCCGCCTCTTGATTCCGGGCGATCTGAGCGTCGGAGATTGCGTTTGGGTCGGTTTGGCGGTCGGCTTCATCGGTCCGCTGGGCGACCTGTCGGAATCGATGCTCAAGCGCTCGGTTGGAGTGAAGGACAGCGGCAACCTGATCCCGGGCCACGGCGGCCTCCTCGACCGAATCGACGCGTTGCTTTTTACCGCGCCCTTTGTCTATTACTATGCCTCCTACTTGAGGGGATGACCCGATGATGAAAAAAATCTCACTGCTCGGCTCCACCGGCTCGATCGGGACCTCGACCCTCGACGTCGTCCGCCGCAATCCCGAAAGATTGAAAGTGGTCGCGATGGCTTGCGGCCGCAACCTCGAAAAGGTTCGGGAGCAGATCCGGGAATTCGGCCCGGCTTTGGTTTCGGTCGGCTCCGAGGCCGACGCCGCGGCTCTGCGGGCCGAGCTTGGCTCGGGCACCGAGGTTCTCTGGGGCGAGGCCGGGGCCATTCAAGTCGCGGCCCATCCCGAGTCGCAAGTCGTGGTGTCGGCCATCGTCGGCGCCGCCGGCTTGCAGCCGACCCTGGCCGCGATCGAGGCCGGCAAGGACATCGCCTTGGCCAACAAGGAGACGATGGTGGTCGCCGGCGAGTTCATGAACGCCGCCGCCGCCCGCCGCGGCATCAAGATTTTCCCGGTCGACAGCGAGCATTCCGCGATCTTCCAATGCCTCAACGGCGAGGACTCCAAACGGGTGCGGCGCCTCATCCTCACCGCCAGCGGCGGGCCCTTCCTCCACAAGCCCAAGGAAGAGTTCGCCTCGGTCACGGTCGAGCAGGCCTTGAAGCACCCCAATTGGTCGATGGGCGCCAAGATCACCATCGATTCGGCGACCTTGATGAACAAGGGCTTGGAGCTGATCGAAGCCCGCTGGCTCTTCAGCATCGGCCCCGATCAGCTCGACGTCTGCGTCCATCCCCAGAGCATCATCCATTCGATGGTCGAGTTCCAAGACAGCTCGGTCATGGCCCAGCTCGGGCTGCCCGACATGCGGGTGCCGATTTCCTACGCCTTGAGCTATCCCGACCGTTACCCCAACGATTTGCCCTCGCTCGATCTGACCAAGCTCGCCGGCTTGACCTTCTTCGAGCCCGACGAGGACAAGTTCCGGTGCCTCAAACTGGCCAAGCAGGCGATGCGGGCCGGCGGAACCATGCCGGCGGTGCTCAACGCCGCCAACGAGATCGCGGTTCAGCGCTTCCTCGACCGCAAGATCGGCTTCACCAACATCGCGGCCTTGGTCGAGGAAACTTTGCAAGGCCACTCGGCCGTGACCCCGCGTTCCTTGGAGCAGATCGTCGAGGCCGATGCCTGGGCTAGGCGCCGGGCGACCGAGTTAGCGGCGGCATAAAATTAAGAACCCCCCTTTGAAAAAGGGGGGTAGGGGGGATTTAAAGCGTCGGCGATCAGCATCTGGGTTGCTTTGCCGAATCCGTCAAATCCCCCCTTGTCCCCCCTTTTTCAAAGGGGGGTAAGAGAAGAGAACTATGACCATCTTATATTTCATCTTAGGCTTAGGCCTCTTGATCTTCATCCATGAGCTCGGCCACTTCCTCGTCGCCAAGGCCAACGGCATCCGGGTCGAGCGCTTCTCGCTCGGCTTCGGCCCCCACATCGGCGTCAAAATCGGCGAGACCGAATACTGCCTCTCGCTTTTGCCCCTGGGCGGTTATGTCAAAATGAGCGGGCAGGAGGACTTCGAGGAGGGCGAGATCGTGCCGCTCGACGATCCCCGGGCCTTCTCGAGCAAGCCGCTCTGGGCCCGCATCCAAGTGGTCCTGGCCGGGCCGGCGATGAACCTGATCCTGCCTTTCATCCTGATGCCGCTGGTGTTCATGGTCGGCCGCCAAGAGCCGAAATACCTCCGCCAGGCGCCCACCCTGATCGGCGTCCAAGCCGAGACGCCGGCAGCCTCGGCCGGCTTCGAAAAGGGCGATTTGATCGTCCAAGTTGATGGCGAGGACGTCGCTTCTTGGGACAAGGTCTTGAAGGGCATCGCCAAGCCCGCCGGCAGCGAAATCAAGTTTAAGGTGAAGCGGGGCGATCAGCTGATCGACAAGACCGTCCAGCTGACCCCAGCCGAAGGCGGTGGCGCCTACGTCGGTCTCGAGCCGATCTTCTTCTTCGACATGGATCCGGTGGTCGGAGGCTTCCAGCCGGGATCGCCGGCCGAGGCCGCCGGTCTCAAGATCGGCGATCGGGTGGTCGCGATCAATGGCCAAGCGATCGCCGACTGGCCGGCAATGGCCGACAAGGTCAACGCTTCCCAAGGCAAGGAAATCGCCCTCAAGGTGACGCGCGACGGCGAAGAAAAGGAGCTGAAGGCGGTTCCGCTCTACAATGCCGAGCTCAAGAAGTACGTCATCGGCGTGGCCAAGGGCAGCAATCCCGAGAATTACCAAAAGCTGAAATACGGCTTTGCCGAGGCTTTCCGGAAGGGCGTGCGCGAAAACCTCATGCTGTTCGGCCTGACCTTTAAGGTCTTGAAAGACCTGGTCACCTTGAAAGCTTCCTATAAGGATCTGGGCGGCCCGGTGCGCATCGCTCAGATCTCGGCCAAGGCCGCCGAGCAGGGCTTGGGCAACTTCCTTTACCTGCTGGCTTTCCTCAGCATTCAGCTCGGGGTCTTGAATCTATTGCCGATCCCGGTGCTCGACGGCGGGCATTTGCTTTTCATGGCCTACGAGGGGATCGCCGGCCGGGCGCTCTCGATGAAAAAACGATTGGTCGCCCAGCAAGTCGGGATGTTCCTGCTGCTCACTCTGATGGTCGTCGTGACGGTCAACGACATCGACTCGGTCTGGGGCTTCCGAGGTATCTTGGACAAGGTGAAGGGCCTGTTCTAATGGCGGAGCCCTTGCGTCTTCTGGCCATCGACACCTCGGGACGCAGCCAGGGCGTCGCCGCCCTTCACGGTGAAGATCTGCTCCACGAAAGCTTGCTTTTGAAGCCGGCCTCGCACAGCGAGACCCTGCTGGCCTCGATCGACTCGGCTCTCCAGGCGGCGGGATGGAGGCTGGAGGACGTGGATGTTTACGCCCTGACAATCGGCCCCGGCTCCTTCACCGGGCTGCGCATCGGCATGAGCACGGTGAAGGGGCTTTGCGCCCGTCACCCCAAGCCGGTGGCCGGAATCTCGACCTTGGCGGCCTTGGCCTTTCCGCTCTTGGAGAATGCCGAATACGTCGTCCCTTGCCTCGATGCCCACTGCGGCGAGGTCTTTTCCGGCATTTATTCGAGGGACGAAATCTACCCGGTGGCGCTGGAAGCCGACCGGGCTTGGCCGGTCGAGCTTTGGCTGGAGACCCTCGGCCGCTTGTCGGGCCGGAAGCTCTTGGTCGGCGATGCGGTTGCGGCTTACGGAAATCGGCTGGCCGAAATTTCGGATTTGGAATGGGTCGAGGAAGGGCGCTACGATCACGTCAGCCCGGCGGCTTTGGGCCAGCTCGGGCTCCGGCTTTTCCAGCAGGGAAAGGCCCTGACCGCGGCCGAGCTGAAGCCCGAGTATCTCAGGGTCTCCGAAGCGGAGAACCGGCTCCACCGGAAAAGCGAACAAGAAGGAGAGGGACCATGAATGCCCGCGACCTGGACTTGCTCGAAAGCCACCTCGATTCCAACGCCGAGCTGAAGACGCTTTGGTCGAAGCATCAAAAGCTGGAGGCGAGCTTGAAGAAGCTGGAGAAAAAGCCCTTTCTCACCAATGAAGAGAAGGTTGAGAAAAAACGTCTACAGGTCGATAAATTAAAGGGAAAAACAAGAATAGAAGATATTTTAGACAAGCTGCGGAAATCCTGACCCTCTCCCTTCGCGGGAGAGGGTGCCCCGAAGGGGCGGGAGAGGGGGCGTGGCATAGCAAGCACTCTTTTAACGCCACGCCCCCTCTCCCGGCCTTCGGCCACCCTCCCCCGCGAGGGGGGAGGGTGAACCCCTTTGACTTCTTTGATTTACTTAGCATAAAGCTAATTTTCCTATGAAGCTCACCGGTGCTCAAATTTTCATCCAGGCCCTCAAGGACGAGGGAGTCGACCTGATCTTCGGTTATCCCGGCGGCGCCATCCTCCATGTCTACGATGCGCTCTACAAGGCGCCCGAGATCCGCCACGTCCTGGTCCGGCACGAGCAGGGGGCGGTTCATGCCGCCGACGGCTATGCCCGGGTGACCGGCAAGCCCGGCGTCGCCTTGGTGACCTCGGGGCCCGGCGCCACCAACACCGTGACCGGCTTGGCGACGGCTTATATGGATTCCATTCCGATGGTGGTCATCTCGGGCCAGGTTCCGCTGCCGATGATCGGCAACGACGCTTTTCAAGAAGCCGACATCGTCGGGATCACTCGGCCCTGCACCAAGCACAATTATTTGGTGAAAGACGTCCGCGACCTCCAGCGCATCATGAAAGAGGCCTTTCATATTGCGGTCACCGGCCGGCCCGGTCCGGTGCTGGTCGACATTCCGAAGGACCTCCAGCTCCATCAGGCCGAGATTCTGCCTTACGACCAGGTCAAGGTCCGCTCGCCACGGGCAGTGAGCCAGGGCCATCCCGGTCAGATCAAGAAAGGCTGGGATCTGATCAAGACCGCCAAGCGCCCGCTTTTCTACGTCGGCGGCGGGGCGGTGCTGGCCCGGGCCTCGGCCGAGCTGCGCCAGCTGGCCGATTTGACCAAGATTCCGGTGGCGATGACCTTGATGGGCCTCGGCGCCTTTCCCGGCTTGGACGAGCAGAGCCTGGGCATGCTCGGCATGCACGGCACCTATTATTCGAACATGGCGATCAACGAATGCGACGTGCTCTTCTCGATCGGCGCCCGCTTCGACGACCGGGTCACCGGAAAGCTCAGCGAGTTCTCCAAGAACAGCAAGAAGATCCACATCGACATCGATCCGGCCAACGTCGGCAAGAGCGTTCCGGTCGACGTGCCGATCGTCGGCGACGTGAAGAGCGTCTTGAAGGACATGATCCAGCTGGCCCAAGCCGATCCGGCCTTCCTCCGGAAATACCACCAGCAGATTCAGCCCTGGTGGGACCAGATCAAGGCTTGGAAGGAAAAGGCCCCGATGGGCTACCAACAGGGGCCCAAGGAGATCCGGGCCCAATACGTCATCGACATGCTTTACCAGCTCACCAAGGGCGAGGCGATCGTGACCACCGACGTCGGCCAGCACCAGATGTGGGCGGCCCAGTTCTACCATTTCAAAGAGCCTCACCGCTGGTGCACCTCCGGCGGCTTGGGCACCATGGGCTTCGGCTTCCCGGCCGCGATCGGCGCCCAGCTTGCTTATCCCGACAAGACCGTGATCTGCATCACCGGCGACGGCAGCATCCAGATGAACATCCAGGAGCTCGCGACGGCGGTGGAATGGAAAACGCCGGTCATCATCGCGATCATGAATAACCGCTTCCTCGGCATGGTTCGGCAATGGCAGGAGCTGTTCTACGACAACCGATATTCCGAGGTCGACATGAACACCCAGCCCGATTTCGTCAAGCTGGCCGAGGCTTACGGCGCGGTCGGGCTGCGGGCCAGCGTCAAGGACGAGGTGGTGCCGGTGATCGAAGCGGCCCTCAAGGTCCGCGACAAACCGGTGGTGATCGATTTCGTCACCACCCTGGAAGACAACGTCTATCCGATGGTGCCGGCGGGCGGCGCCGTCAGCGACATCGTATTGGCATAAAATGAACTCGCACGAGAAAACCCACACCATTTCCGTCTTGGTCGAGAACGAGTTCGGCGTCTTGGCCCGGGTCTCCGGCATGTTCGCCGGCCGCGGCTTCAACATCGACGCGCTCTCGGTCGCGCCGACGCCCGATCCCAGGATCAGCCGGATGACGCTCATCACCCACGGCAACGCCACCATCATCGAGCAGATCCTGAAGCAGCTCAACCGCCTCATCGACGTCATCAAGGTCGTCGACGTCTCGAGCGAGGATTGCGTCCGCCGCGAGCTGATGCTGGTCAAGGTGCGGGTCGGCGACAAGGACAAGGCCGAACTGGGCAAGATCGCGGCCGAGGCCGGCGGTCGGGTGATCGACTCCAGCGATCCCCGGACCTCAATCCTCGAGGTGGTCGCCGAGCACGGCGCCAACGAGGCCCTTTTGAAGAAGCTCCAGCCTTTCGAGATTCTCGAGGTCGTCCGCACCGGCAACATCGCCATGCAGAAGGGCAAGAACGTCCTCATGGCCTTCTCGGCCGAGCCTGCCAAGGAAGAGAATGTCTGAAGCCCGCAATATCATGAAGGGCGGGCCTTTTCCCTACCTGGCGGTGGAGGGCTATCCCTTTCTCCTGATCAGCTTGGTGCTGGCGGTGGTCGGCGGCTGGTTCTTCTGGCCGCTGGGCTTGGTCTTCGGAGCCGCCTTCCTCTTCTGCCTCAACTTTTTCCGCGATCCGCCGAGACAGGCCCCCGGCGACCCCTCGCTCTTGGTCAGCCCGGCCGACGGGACGGTTTTGAAGATCGAGGAGTTGGAGACCGGGCCCTACGTGAAGGAAAAGCACCGCAAGGTGAGCATCTTCATGAGCCCCTTCAACGTTCACGTCAACCGGATCCCCTGCGACGGAGAAGTGAAGGAAATCCACTACTTTCCGGGCAAATTCTTCGTGGCCAGCCTGGACAAGGCCAGCTTGGAGAACGAGCGGAACGCGGTGGTGATGCGGTCCCGAACCGGCAAAACCGTGGCTTTCGTCCAGATCGCGGGACTTGTGGCCCGGCGGATAGTCTGCTATCTCCCCAAGGATGTGCCGGTGGAGCGCGGCCAGCGCTACGGCATGATCCGTTTCGGCTCCCGCATGGAAGTTTGCATGCCCCCGGATTGGGAAGTCCTGGTGAAGCCCGGAGATAAGGTGAACGCCGGCGCGACGGCGCTGGCGAAGATGGTTTCATGAGCAACGTTCGAGTCAAAAGAGTGGGTATTCGGAAGGGCATCTATATCCTTCCCAACATGATCACGACCGCCTCGCTGTTCTGCGGCTTCGTGTCGATCGTCCATTCGATCCGGGGCGATCATCTCTTCGCCGCCTGGATGATCCTCTTGGCCGGCGTCTTCGACGCCCTGGATGGACGGGTGGCCCGCCTCACTCGGACTCACAGCGATTTCGGCATCGAGTACGACTCGCTCTGCGACTTGGCCAGCTTCGGCTTGGCTCCGGCGGTCTTGGCCTACACTTGGACCCTCGATCACTTCAACCAGATCGGCTTTGCTGCGGCTTTCCTCTTCTTCACTTGCGGGGCGCTTCGCTTGGCCCGGTTCAATGTCCAGATTTCGGACGTCGAGAAGAAGCATTTCCAAGGCCTGCCCATCCCGACCGCGGCCTACGTCTTGGCTTCCTACATCATCTTCCATCACCGCTGGAAAGGCGACGTCGAGGTTTCGAGCGTCCTGCTCTTGGGCTTAAGCATCGGCTTGGCGCTGTTGATGGTCAGCAACGTTCCCTATCGCAATTTCAAGAAGATCAACTTCAAGCGCAAGGAATCCTTCTTCGCCTTGGTCTTCTTGGCCTGTGTGCTCTTCGTGGTGGCGGCGGCGCCCTCGGAGATGATCTTCTTCATCGCCTTGGCCTACGTCGCTTCGGGCCTCATCGAGGAAGCCTTCCATTTTTCCCGCCGCGACCGCGGCGATTCCGAGCTGCTGCTGGGCGGCGCGCCCAATGACACCACCCCCATGCCGCAGGACAACCTGCGGCTCATCACCAACCACAAAGACAGCTAACAACGGCCCCAAGCCGTGACGCGGGATCGACTGGACTTGCGTCCGGTGCTTGCGGCATATTGAAAACGACTGTCATCCACGTAGAGGCGCCCCTTGCGGGTGCCCAAGGCGAGGAGATTGCCTTCGCCCCAGATCGGGCACCCGCAAGGGGTGCCCCTACACCGAATGACAATCGCAGGAGATTCGAAATGGACATCGTTAAAATATTCGACACGACGCTCCGCGACGGCGAGCAATCGCCGGGCTGCAGCATGGACTTGGACGAAAAGCTCCGGATGGCTCGCCAGCTCGCGAAATTGGGCGTCGACATCATCGAGGCCGGCTTCCCGGTCGCCTCCAAGGGCGACTTCGCGGCGGTCCAGGCCATCGCCCGCGAGATCGAGGGCTCCTCGGTCGCCGGCCTTTCCCGGGCCACCCTCAAGGACATCGACGTCTGTTGGGACGCGATCCGCGAGGCCCAGGACCCGCGGATTCACACCTTCATCGCGACCAGCGATCTCCACCTCAAGCACAAGCTCGGCAAGAGCCGGGACCAGGTCTTGAAGGACGCGGTGGCGGCGGTGAAGCATGCCGCCGCCTACACGGCCAACGTCGAGTTCAGCGCCGAGGATTCGACCCGCAGCGACCGCTCCTACTTGTCGGAGGTGATCCAGGCGGTGATCGAGGCCGGCGCCCGGACCGTCAACATCCCCGACACCGTCGGCTACACTTATCCCGAGGAGTTCTTCAGCCTCATCACCCACTTGAAAAAGACGGTGCCCAACATCGAGCAGGCGGTGATCAGCGTTCACTGCCACAACGACTTGGGTCTCGCCGTCGCCAACAGCTTGGCCGCGATCCGGGCCGGCGCCCG
This sequence comes from bacterium, assembly GCA_035281585.1. Taxonomy (NCBI): domain Bacteria; species bacterium. The sequence continues at coordinate 15,959 of DATEDP010000061.1, read as the reverse complement.
TCAAGTCGAGTGCACGGTCAACGGGATCGGCGAGCGGGCCGGCAACGCGGCGATGGAAGAGATCGTCATGACCCTCAAGGTGCGGCGCGAGCTCTTCCAATGCGACAGCCGGATCAAGACCGAGCAGATCTATCACACCAGCAAGCTCTTGAGTCTCATCACCGGCGTCCAAGTCCAGCCCAACAAGGCGGTGGTCGGCGAGAACGCCTTCGCCCATGAGTCGGGGATCCACCAGGACGGGATGCTCAAGAACAACATGACCTACGAGATCATGACGCCGGAGTCGGTTGGATGGAGCCAGTCCAAGCTCGTCTTGGGCAAGCACTCGGGCCGCCATGCCTTCCGCCAGCGGCTTCAGGAGCTCGGCTACGAGCTCGAGGAAGCCGAATTCGAGAAAGTCTTCGAAGCCTTCAAGGCCTTGGCCGACAAGAAGAAGGAAATCTTCGACGACGACATCGAGGTGATCCTCTTCGAGCAACGGCAGGAAGGCGAGGAGCGCTACCGCTTGCGAAGCTACAGCGTGACCAGCGATTCCGACGGCTCGCCCCAGGCCGAGGTGACGGTCGAGATCGACGGCCAAGCCAAGACCGATTCCGAGAAGGGCGTCGGCCCGGTTGACGCCTCTTTCAAGGCCTTGAAGCGGATCACCCAATTCTCCGGCGAGCTTTCGGGCTTCAACATCAAGGCCATCACCGGCGGGGCCGACGCTCAGGGCGAGGTTCTCGTCGCCTTGAAGGACAATGGCCGCGAGGTCCGCGGAGTCGGCACCGACACCGACATCATCAAGGCCTCGCTCAAGGCCTATCTCAACGCCTTGAACCGCTTCGAGCATTTCAGGGCGAAGCGGGAAGGGGTGTAATCCGGGCAGATCTTCACCCCCCCTTCGCGGCATTTCACCCCGTGAGTTCGTGAAGATGCCACCGTTATAAATCCCCCCTCGATCCCCCCCTTTTTCAAAGGGGGGAGGGGATATCGGCTTTCCGCAATTTTTCTCCGGCGATTCGACGGATGGTCTCGGAGACGCTGCCGGTGCCCAATTGCTTGGTGAGGAGTTGGAGGCCTTCGAGATCCTCCTCGGAGAGCCGGATCAGGAGAGTGCGGGACTTCCGCTTGGCCTTTTGGCTTTCGAGGTAATCCTTAAAAGTCCGGGCGCTCTTTTGATAGAAGGCCTTGTCGTGGCCGAAGAGCTTGGCTTTAGGCCGGGTTTCAAGAAAAAGCTCGTCGACGAACGCTTGGATCTCGGGATGCCGCCTCAAATCGCGGGTGAGCCGGTCGAAGACTCTGGGCTTATGGAGGAGTATGGCGGCGAGGGCGCTGTAAATCCGCGGCTTCTCCTTGGCCGCTTCGAGGAATTCTTCGAGGGTAATTTTTTTGCGAAGCGGCTGAATTTTGTTCGCAAGCAACAGTTTTTCATAGGCCAGGCGTTGGATAACTTTTTCGGTGACCGGTCTCATTTGTTATTTCCTTTTCAATCCGGCCTTTTAGGCAAATACAATGTATATACATTATATATATAATATAAATACTAATAATTTTAACTATTTGCCACGCTTCTCGTAGCGGTGGATCGACAGGCCGAGCGCCGATTCGGCGGCCTCGTGGAGGGCCTCGCTCAGCGTGGGGTGGGGGTGGATGGTCAGGCTCAGGTCCTCGGCCATCGCGCCCATCTCGAGGGCCAGGGCCGCCTCGGCGATGAGGTCGGAGACGTGGGGGCCGACCATCTGGACCCCGAGCAGGCGGCCGCTCTTTTTTTCGGCCACCGTCTTCACGAAGCCCTCGGCGTCGTCGAGGGTCATGGCCCGGGCGTTGGCCCCGAATCCGAACATGCCCGACTTGGTCTCGATGCCTTTTTCTTTGGCCTGGCTCTCGCTCATCCCGACGTAGGCGATCTCGGGGTCGGAGAAGATCACCGCCGGCACCTGGTTGTCGAAGGCATCGGGCTGGCCGGCGATATTGGCGGCGGCGACCACGCCTTCGCGGCTGGCCTTGTGGGCGAGCTGGATGCCGCCGGCGACGTCGCCGATGGCGTAGAGGTGGGGCAGGTTGGTGGCCTGGCGCCGGTCGACCGCGATATAGCCTTTTGGGTCGAGCTTTAGCCCGGCCTTGGCGGCTTGAATCCGGTCGCTGTTGGGAACCCGGCCGATCGCGACCAAGACTCGATCGAAGCGACGGTCGAAGGCTTGGCCCTCGGCCGGCTTCAGATGAACGTCGACGCCACGGTTCTGAGCCTTTCCGCTCTCGAGCTGGGTTTTCAGGAATATCTCGACGCCCAGCTCTTCCAATCGCCGTTTGACCGGACGGACCAAGGGGCCTTCCAGGCCGCTCAATAGCTCAGGCAAGGCCTCGACGATCGTCACCTGGGAGCCGAGCTTGGCGAACACCTGGCCCAGCTCCAACCCGATGTAGCCGCCGCCGACGACCAAGAGACTGGCCGGAATTTCCGGCAGCCGTAAGATGTCGTCGGAGGAAAGGATAAGCTCGCCGTCGAAATTCATTCCCGGTAGGGACCGGGGCCGGCTGCCGACGGCAATGACGGCCTTGCCGAAGCTCAAGCGTTGGAGCCCGCCGTCGGTTTGGATCGCCAGCGTTTTTTCATCCTCGAAGACGGCCGTTCCGCGGACGGTGGCGACGCCGTTTTGCTTGAGCAGGGTTTCGACGCCTTTCCCGAGCTTCTCGACGATCCCGTCCTTCCACTGCAAGAGCTTGAGCCAGTCAACCTTGGCCGAACCGATCTCGATCCCGAAGTCGGCGGCCCGGCCCAGCCGGCGGTAGAAGTTGGCGGCTTCGATCAAGGCCTTGGAGGGGATGCAGCCCCGGAGCAGGCAGACGCCGCCGGGCAGGTTTTCGTTGTGGACGAGCGTCACTTCCTTGCCGAGCTGAGCCAGACGGATCGCCGCCACGTAGCCGCCGGGGCCGGCCCCGATCACCACCGTTTCGGTGAATTCGGAAAGGTTGCCGACGACCATGCCTCAGGCCTCCCCGTCGTCGAGCAGGAGAAGGTCCGGATCCCCCAGGTACTTGATGATCTCGTTGACGAAGCGGGCGGCGGTGGCGCCGTCGGTGACCCGGTGATCGAAGGTCAGGCAGAGCGGGAGCAGGTTGGAGATCTTGATCTCGCCGTCGGCGACGACCGGCGCCTCGTAGGTCCGGCCCAGGCCCAGGATGGCCGAGTCGGGATAGTGAATGATCGGGGTGAAGGCCCGGCCGCCGATGCTCCCGATATTGGTGATCGAGAAGCTATGGCCGAGGAGATTCTCCCGGGCGATGCTGCGGTCGCGAGCCTTTTCGCTCAAGTCGGAGAGCTCGGCCGCCAAGCGGAGGATGCTCTTCTGGTCGACGTCGCGGATCACCGGCACCATCAATCCGGCCTCGGTGTCGACCGCGAAACCAAAGTGGAAATAGCGCCGCAGGACGATCTCTTCGCCGACCAGGCTGGCGTTGAGGTAGGGATAATTTTTAAGGGCGATCACGCAGGCTTTCATCAGGAAGGGGAGGAGAGTCAGCTTGACCCCCCGTTCCTCGGCGTATTTCTTCTTTTCCTTGCGCAGCTGGAGCAGGGCGTCGACTCGGGCCTCGTCGATGTGGGTGACCATGACGGCCTGATCGGCCGCTTGGAGCATGTGCTCGCTGATCTTCCGCCGGATGCCCTTGAGCGGAATGCGCTCGACCGGCCCGAAGCTTTCTTCCTGGGGCGGCGGCGCCTCGGCTTTGGCGACGGGCTTGGCCGGCGCCTCGGCGGCTTTGGCCGGGCTTTCGGCCTTGGGTTTGGAAAAGCCGCGCAGGTCTTCCTCGGTCACCCGGCCGTTTTCGCCGCTGCCCCGAACCTGCTCGATGTCGATGCCGAGCTCGCGGGCCAGCTTGCGGACATGGGGGGTGGCGAGGACCGGCAGCTGGGGCTCTTTGGCGGCCGGCTTGGCCTCGGCCGGAGGAGGCTTTTTCTCTTTCGGCTCGGCTTTCTCCTCGGCGGGGGCTTTTTCTTCGGGCGGCGCTTCTTTCTTGGATTCTTCCTTCTTCGGCTCTTCCTTCGGTTCCTCTTTTTTCTCCGGAGCGCCGCTGCCGCCGTCGAAGCTCATCAGCACCGCTCCGACCGGCACCTTATCGCCTTCCTTGAAATGCAGCTTCGCGACTTTGCCCGAGTAGGGCGAGGGGATATTGACCAAGGCCTTGTCGGTTTCGACTTCGGCGACGTCCTGGTCTTCTTTGACCTCGTCGCCTTCCTTGACCAACCACTTGACCAGCTCACCTTCGGCGACGCCTTCGCCGAGATCGGGAAAACGGAATTCTTGGGCCACCATTCACCTCCGGCTAGACAAAGACAAGGGTCGCCCAAGATGACCGATGACTCAAACAAAATCTAATAAGTCAAAGTTTCGCGAATGGCTTGAACGACCCTTCCGACGCTGGGCAGATACTCATTTTCCAGCTGGTAATAGGGCATGATGACGTCATAGCCGCTGACTCGGGCCACCGGTGCCTTCAAATAGAGGAAGGCTTCCTCCATCAAGAGCGCCGAAATCTCCGCCCCCATGCCCAGCTGCCGAGGCGCCTCATGCACCACCACCGCCCGTCCGGTCTTCTTCACCGAGTTGACGAGGGACGGCCGGTCGAGCGGCGAAAGGGTCCGCAGATCGATGACCTCGATCGAGTGGTCGGCCCCCAGCTGGTCGGCCGCTTCCAACGCCACCGGCATCATCGCGCCGTAGCTGATCAGCGTGAGCTCCTCGCCCGGCCGGACGATTTTGGCTTGGCCGAGGGGAATCGTCTCTTCTTCCACCGGCAAGGCTTCCTTGAAGCTCCGGTAGATTCGCTTCGGCTCCATGAAGACGACCGGATCGGGGTCCCGGATCGCCGATTGCAGCAGTCCGTAGGCATCGCGGGGGTTCGAGGGGATGACGACCTTCAAGCCGGGGGTGTGGACATAGTAGGATTCGCGGCTCTCGGAGTGGTGCTCGAAGGCCCGCACGCCGCCGCCGTAAGGCATCCGAATCACCATGCTCAAGGGGAATTCGCCCCGAGTTCGGTTGCGGTAACGCGAGACGTGCTGTTCGACCTGATGAAAGGCTTGATAGGCGAAGCCGGAAAATTGCATCTCGGCCACCGGCTTGAGCCCGTAAAGCGCCATGCCGACGGCGCAGCCGAGGATGGCGGCCTCGGCCAATGGCGTATCGAGGACCCGCTCCGCGCCGAAGCGCTCCAAAAGCCCCTCAGTGGCTCGGAAAACCCCGCCGGCCCGTCCGATATCCTGGCCCAGCAGCAGGACATTGGGGTCCTCCTGCATCGCCTTTTGCAGGGCTTGGTTGACCGCTTGGACCAAGGTGACCTTATCCATGGGCCCTCCCCGGGACTTCCAAGGCCGAGCTCAACGACAGGACCTCCTCGCGCTCGGTTTTGAGGAACTCCGGCAGCTCGGCATACATGTAGGTGAACATCTCGTCGGGGCTCAAATTGCGGCAGATCGCCTCGGCCTCGGCCGCCGCCGTCTTGAGCTGCTCGCCCAGCTCGGCGGTCCATCGTTCACGGTCGCCGTCCTGAATCACGCCCTTGGCCAGCAAATATTTTTCGAAGCGCAAAATCGGATCTTTGGACTGCCAGGCTTCGACCTCGGACTCGCGGCGGTATCGGCTGGGATCGTCGGAGGTGGTGTGGACACCGAGGCGATAGGTCAGGCACTCCAGCAGCGCCGGGCCGCCGCCGCTGCGGGCCCGGTCGGCGGCTTCGCGAGTCGCGGCGTAGACCGCCAGCACATCGTTGCCGTCGACCTGCAGTCCGGGAAAGCCGTAAGCCAAGGCCTTTTGCGCCAAGGTGGCGCTGCGGGTTTGGGCCTCGCGGGCGGTCGAGATCGCCCACTGGTTGTTTTGGCAGATGAAGAGATTCGGAGTCCGGTAGACCCCGGCGAAATTCATGGCCTCGTGGAAATCGCCCTCGCTGGTCGCGCCGTCGCCGAAGAAAGTCGCGACCACCGCCGGATCTTTCTTGTACTTGGCGGCCATCGCCAAGCCGACCGCATGGAGGACTTGGGTGGCGCAGGGCACGCAGAAGGGGAGGGTGCGGTAGCGCCGAGGCAGGCGGTTGCCTTCCTCGCTGCCCATGAAGAAAAGGAAGAGCGTCGAAGGCTTGAGCCCCCGGGCGAGAAAGAGCCCTTGCTCGCGGAAGGAAGGCGCCGCCCAGTCTCCCGGCTGAAGCGCCGCCGCGACCGCGATCGGGATCGCCTCTTGACCGGTGGCCGGCGCATAGGTTCCCATTCGGCCTTGCCGCTGCATCGCGATCGAGCGAAGGTCGAACTCTCGGGCCAGGAGCATGTCTTGAAAGATGCGTTTGAGCTGGGCGTCGGGAATTTTCGGCTCGAGCTCGGGATCGGCGCGGCCGTCGGGATCGAGGATCGACAGCCCTTCGACGGAAAAATTCTCCAGAACGACTCGGGGCATTGGACACCTCTAAGCCGGATTCTAAGGTCCCGCGTTTTAAAAGACAAGTTCCTGAAATTCTTGAAAAAAATGACTCGATGCAGCAAGCTGGGCCTCGGGTGAACAATTTGCGGAGTCACGGTGTTCGGTAAACGGATTGAAATCTTCAAACTGCTGGGTTTTCCGATTCGAATCGATTTGAGCTGGCTCGTCATCGTTCTCTTGGTGACCTACAGCTTGGCTCAAGGTTTTTTTCCGGTGAACCACCCCGGCATGCCGGTGAGCGCTTATTGGGCCATGGCCTTCGTCGCCGCGGTCGGGCTCTTCCTTTCGATTCTTTTCCATGAGCTGGCCCATTCGGTGGTCGGGCGGCATTACAAGATGAAAATTGACGGCATCACGCTGTTCATCTTCGGCGGCGTGGCCGAGATGCGGGAGGAGGCCGCCTCGCCCAAGGTCGAATTCTTCATGTCGATCGTGGGTCCGCTGGCCAGCGGGGTGCTGGGCCTGATCTTCTTCTATTTGCATCACTGGATCGACTTGAGCGACGGCAACCGCTCCCTTCAGCTCATTTTTTATTATCTGGGTTTCATGAACTTGATGCTGGCGGCCTTCAATTTGGTGCCGGCCTTTCCGCTCGACGGCGGCCGGGTTTTCCGCTCGGTGCTGTGGGCGATCAAGAAAAATTATGATTGGGCGACCAAGGTGGCGGCCAAGATCGGCTGGGGCTTCGGCTGGCTCTTGGTGGCCTACGGTGTTTTCGCCATCGCCCGTGGCCGGACTTTCGGCGGCCTTTGGTACATCATGATCGGGTTTTTCCTCCAGCAGGCTTCGCGGGCCAGCGAGGAGCAGGTCGTTCTCAAAAAGGCCCTGGAGAAAACTCCGGTCGGAAGCCTCATGCAGACCTCCTTCATCGAGCTTCACCCCGAGGAGCGCTTGAGCGAGCTGCCCAACCGGATCGGACAGATCGCGACCTTTTCCTGTTATCCGGTCACCCATTCCGGCGAGCTGGTCGGGTTCTTGGAGACCAACCGCCTCCGCGAGGTCCAATGGGGCGATTGGCAACGAGCCACGGTCGGGGATTTCTCCAATCCGGCTTGGCGCGATCTCAGTGTCGGCCCCCAGACCAGCGCTTGGAGCGCCCTTGAAACGATCAAGCGCGGCAAGCTGACTCTCTTCGTGACCGAGGGAGCCAAGGTGCTGGGCCTGATCACCGCCCAAGAGCTGCTGGATTTTCTGAAAGCCGAGCTGGGGAAAGATTTCCGGGGGCGGTAGGGGCAGCCCTTGCGGCTGCCCTGGAGAGGGCGACCGCAAGGGTCGCCCCTACGAGGCTTTGGCCTTGGGCTTGTTCTTGGGCGAGCTTCGGGTCCAGGCCATCGCCAGAGCGTTGATCTTGTCGAGCAAATCGTTGAGCTCCAGGCCCCGGTCGGTGAAGCTGTAAGTCACCTTGGGTGGGATGGTCGCCTCCTGATGGCGCCGCAGGATTTCGGCCTCTTCGAGCATCCGCAGGCGATTGGTCAGGACCTTGGCCGAAATCGCCGGGATATTCTTGCGGATCTGGCCGAAGCGAAGCGGCCCATGGGTCCGGATCAGCCACAGGATGTAGACCGTCCAGGGGCCGTTGAGCAGGCAGAGCAGGCCGTGCATCGGGCAGCGCATCTCGCTGTATTCTCGAATATCCTTCATCCGTTTCCTTCCAGTGACTAGTTACTTTAAAGTACCTACTTGTTTATAGCAACCAATAGGCATAAATGGAACAGAGTTTATTAAATTAACCAACCCCAAGAAAGGGCGGCTTATGAAACTCTACTATTCTCCCGGAGCTTGTTCGCTCTCCCCCCACATCGTGCTGCGCGAGGCGGGTTACGACTTCGATCTCGAGAAAGTCGATTTGAAAAGCAAGAAAACCGAAAACGGCGACGACTTCAATGCCGTTCATCGCAAATCTTACGTTCCTCAATTGAAGCTCGACAACGGCGAGATTCTCTCGGAAGGAGCCGCGATCGTTCAATATCTGGCCGACCAAAAGCCGGAATCCGGCTTGGTCCCCCAGCCCGGCAGCTTCGAGCGGGTCCGCTTGAACGAATGGCTGAATTTCATCTCGGCCGAGCTACACAAGAGCTTCGGCCCTTTTTTCTATGGACTCAGCGAAGAGACCCTCGAGTTTTACCGGAAGAAGCTGGCGCGCCACTTCAAATTTCTTTCGGAACAGCTCCAAGGGAAGAAATACCTGATGGGCGACCGCTTCACCGTCGCCGACGCCTATCTCTTCACGGTCTTGAATTGGACCATCCCTCTCAAGATCGACCTGGCCGAGTTCCCGGTGTTGAAGGAGTACATGGCGCGGATCGGCGCCCGGCCCAAGGTCCAGGAGGCCCTGAAGGCCGAAGGTCTGATCACCAAGGAAGCGGCCGCGTAAAGGAGGCCGCCCATGTGGAATGATACCGAGGTCAGCCGTCGATTGGGCTTGAGATATCCCATCGTTCAGGGTCCCTTCGGCGGCGGCCTTTCCTCGACGAAATTGCTGACGACCGTCTCGAATGCAGGTGGTTTGGGCTCCTTTGGAGCCCACCACCTGCCCCCCCTTCAGATCGAGGAGCTGGTCGCCGACATTCGCCGCCAGATTTCCAAGCCCTTCGCCGTCAACCTCTGGGTTTCGGATCACGACGGCGACGGCTTCGCTCCCACCCAGGAGAGCTTCGAGCGAAGCTTGGCCGCGCTCCGCCCGTATTTCCGGGAGCTGGAAGTGCCCGAGCCGGCCTATCCCGCGCAATTCGGCCAGCGTTTCGAGGCCCAGGTCGAAGCCTTGCTGCGAGCCCGGCCGCCGGTTTTCAGCTTCGTCTACGGGATTCCGGCCAAGGAAATTTTGGCCGAGTGCCGCCGGCTCGGCATCGCCACCATCGGCACCGCCATCACCTTGGATGAGGCGATGGCTTTGGACGAGGCCGGCGTCGATTTGATCGTCGCCTCGGGCTTCGAGGCCGGCGGGCATCGGGTTTCCTTTTTGCGGCCGGCGGAGGATTCGCTGATCGGCACTTTTTCGCTGATTCCCCAAGTGGTCGACCGGGTGCGGGCTCCGGTCATCGCCGCCGGCGGCATCGCCGACGCCCGGGGGATCCGGGCGGCGCTGGAATTGGGAGCTTCGGGGGTTCAAATCGGGACGGCCTTTTTGGCCTGCGAGGAGTCGAACGCCAACCGCCATCACAAGGAAAAGCTCTTTTCTTACGAAGCCCGCTATACCGCGCTGACCCGGGCCTTTACCGGCCGCTTGGCCCGAGGCATCGAGAACCGCTTCATCCGCGAAATGAGGGGGCGAGACGGCGAGATTTGCCGGTATCCGGCCCAAGGCTGGCTGCTGCAGCAGATCAAGCCGGCGATGGCGGCCAAGGGCCGCGACGATCTCATGCCACTGTGGGCCGGGCAATCAGCCTCGCTCGTGCATCACCGCCGAGCTTTCGACTTAATGGAAGAGTTGATTGGCGACATGGATCGGATCGCCAAGACCGGGCTAAAGGCGCTTGCGGCGCGGTCTTAGGAAAAATCCCATCGCAGCCGGAGCTAGGAAAAGCAGGGAGCCCAAGAGCCCGCCGGCTTCGCCGGCGCCCAGGGTGCAACCGCTGTTGCTGCCGGAGTCGAGGTCGACCGTGGTGCCGCTCCCGCCGTCGGTGGGTCCCGGATTGCTGCCGGTGGCGCTGGGATCGCAGGCGTCGCCGATGCCGTCGCCGTCTTCATCCACTTGATCGCCGTTGGAAATACTCGGGCAATTGTCGTCGGCGTTGGCCACGCCGTCGGAATCGCTGTCATTGGGGTCGGCCGGCGGCGTGCTCACGATCGGGGTTTCGGAGGGAGTCGCGGTCGGAGACGGGCTCGGCGTGTTGGTCGGAACCGGAGTGCCGGTCGGGCTGGGAGTCGGGGTCGGCGGCGGCGTCGGAGTCGGAGTCGGGGTCGGTGTCGGCGAAGGAGTCGGGGTCGGCGTCGGCTCCTGCTGGCAGGCGTCGCCGATGCCGTTGCCGTCGCTGTCGTTTTGGTTGGGGTTCCCGACGGTCGGGCAGTTGTCGCAGGCATTGCCGACTTCGTCTTCGTCGGTGTCGGCTTGGTCGGGGTTCAATCGGTCGTCGCAGTTGTCGTCTTCATTGGCGACGTGGTCCTTGTCCGGATCGTCGGCGGCGATGATGGTCAAGCCGCTGTAATCGACCTCGAGGCCTTCTTCAGCCTTGCAGACCGCCTTTTTCAACTGACTGACGTAAACGGTCATGCCGGTCAGCTTGACTTTGTTGGCGTCGACCGAAAATGCGCATTCCGAGCCGAGTCCCTCGGCGTGGATCTCGACGTTGAGGGCGCTGGAGCCGTCGATGATGAGGCCCCAACCGTCGCCGTCCTTGTCCAAGTCGGTCGGATTGGAGATCGAGAGCGGGCCGCCGAGGTTGAGGCTGTAGGAGCCGCCGTTTTGCTCGCCGTCGAAACTGATCTTCTCGGTGCACATCCGGGCTTGGTCGCCGGTGCGGTTAAAGCCCTCGTCGAGCTTGCGGCGCAGGCTGTTGAAATCTTCGGTGCTGTCGGAGGCCGATTTGACCTCGCAGTAACGGTTGTCGACCGTGGCTTGAGCGGTCAGGGAAAAAGCGAGAAAGCTGAGGGAAAACGCTGAGAGGACAAGGGCACGGCACCGCATCGAAAATCTCCTTATGAGCCCGTTCGCCGCATTGCGGCAAGAAGGCCGCGGAATCCTTGAAGATTCCAAATGATTTATCGGAGCCCTTTGGGAGAAGTTGTTAAGGGAATGCTTGCTTGGCCGCGCCCCCTCTCCCGATTTCGCCTGCGGCGAAATCACCCTCCCCCGCGAGGGGGGAGGGTGGCAATAAAAAAACCGCCGCGGGAGGAAAACCTCGCCGCGGCGGTGACAGGGAGATTAAGCGAAACGACTATTCGCGATGGCGGCGGGTTCTCCAGCCCAAGCCGAGGGCGAAAAGGCCCATCGTCAGCCAGGGCAGGCCGCTGCCGGCCGCATGCAGCGAGAGGCTGCAGAAACCACCGCCGCCACCGATGGCGCCGCCCGGAGGCAGGCCGGTGCTCGGATCGGGGGTCGCGCCCGGACAGGCGTCGCCGCGTCCATCTTCATTGGTATCCTTTTGATCGGCGTTGGCGACGGTCGGGCAATTGTCGCTGTCATCGTTGACGCCGTCATCGTCGGAGTCGGCATCCAGCGGATCGGTGCCATGGGCCGCCTCGTCGGTGTTGGAGACCCCGTCGCCGTCGGCATCCGGATCGCAGACGTCGCCCAGGTTATCGCCGTCCAAGTCGGCCTGATCGGCGTTGGCGACGCTGGGGCAGTTGTCGGTGCCGTTGGGGATTCCGTCGCCGTCCGGATCGGGATTCGGAGTGCCCGTCGGCGTTGCGGTCGGCGTCGCCGTCGGGGTGGCGGTCGGAGTCGGATGCGGAGTCACCGAGGGAGTCGGCAGCGGAGTGGCGCCGGTGTCCAAGGTGGTGGCGGTCTTGGTGTTCGAGTAAAGCGAAAGGTTGTTGCCGAGGTCCGGGATGACCTCGTCGCTGACCGTGGCCGCGCGATAGCAGTAAGTCGTGTTGGCGGTCAGGCCGGTGTCGGCCAGCGAGAAGAATAGGCCGGCGATGGTGGCCGGACCCACTTCGGCGAAGCTGTCCGGATCGCAGGAGGCGTTGCCGCGCTCGATGCGGACACCGAACAGGCCGTCGGGATTGTTCACTCCGCCGGACAGGAAGACCACGCTCTCGCTGATACCGGTGGCTTGGTCGAGGGTCGGGACCGGCAAAGCCACCTCGGGCGTCCGAACCTCGGCGACATTGGAGTATTCGGATTGAAGGGCGTCTTGCTTGGTCCGCACTCGGTAGCAATAGGTGGTCTTCTCGACGACGGCAGTGTCCTGATAGCTCAAGTTCTTGCCGTTGATCTCATCGATTTGGGAGAAGGTGCCGCAAGAGGCTCCTTCCTTGGTGGCCCGCTCGATTTGGAAAACATAGGGCTTGTCGGGGATGACCGGAACGAAGATGCCCGGATCCGCCACGAGATCGCCCGGATCGACTTGGGAAACCAGGCCTTGGCGGTTCAAAATGACCCGGTGAGCCGTGTTCTTGGTGAGAAAAGCGGTATAGCCCCGGCTCGCCTGGAAGTATTGGGAGATATTGTTATTGAAGGAGACCAGGCCTCCATTGCTGCCATCGCCCGGCTCGGAATAAGTCCAGGTCAGCAGGACCTTGAGCGCTTCGGCGGTGCTGGTCGGATCGTTGACCGCGACCAAATCGCCGGGGACATTGACCTCGGGGGTCGGCGTCGGGGTGGCGCTGGGAGTGGGCGTCGGAGTCGGCGTCGGCGTGGGAGTCGGGTTGGGGTTCTGGCCGTTGATGGTGACGCCCGAAAAATCGTTGTGGTTGCCCTTGTCGCAAAGAACCTTGCCGGCCGCGACTTGCTCGCTGGTGGCGGTGATGCTCAAGCCGGTGATCTTGACCCGGCTGGCGTTGACTTCGATGGCGCAATCGCCGCCCGATTGGGTGACGTCGATGCTGCCGCCCGAACCGTCGACGATCAGGCCCCAGCCGTCGCCGCAAACCGCCGGCTTGCCGGAACCGGCCGCGCAATCGAGATCGCTATCATTGTTGATATTGAGCGGAGCCTTCAGGTCCACCTTGATGCCGTTGGCAAATTTGATCAGCTCGGTGCACATCCGGAATTGAGGGCGGTTGAAGCCTTCGACCACTTTGCGGCGCAGCTCGTTGAAGCCGGGGCCGTCGGGATGATCCTCGCCGGTGAGGACCGAGCAAGTGGTGTTGTCGACGGTGGCTTGAGCCGGCAAGGAGAGAGCGGCGGTCAAGACAACCATAGAGAGGAGGAGCAGGAGCTTGCGCATATCGAATTTCCCTTTCGCTTTGTCTCTAGTCACGATCGTTCCTCCCGAGGGGAACGCCGATGGCTATTTAGCGAGTAAAAACTAGGGTTTTAGGCCTTGATGGGCTTCTCGGCCGAGTGCGGCGAAAGTTGCCTCAAAATTTGATGGCAACTGTTGACCCCCCGACCCGATAAACAGGGCGATAGTTCCACGCTTTCGGGGGCACCTTAAGCGCTAAAGGCTCTAAGGAGGCCCCCCAATGACTCCCCCGATTTCTCGTTCCGCCGATGCCGGCACTTCCCCCGATGCTGCTAGAACCGATGCTTCGGTTCCGGCTGATGCTTCCGCGCCTGCCGACGCTTCGGCGCCGGCCGATGCTTCCGCCGATGCCGGCGTTCCCCGGCCCGATGCCAGCGCTTCCGCTCCCAATCCCCTACGGCCCCGTATTGCCTTGGAAGGCGGCATGGCATGGATGGACTTGAGCAATGGCCAAGTTTTGGACCACTTTGGCGGGTATGGCCGAGCTGAAGGCGGTATCGAATACCATTTCAACGACACTTTCTTCGCCCAGGCCGGGGTGGCCGGCTCCTTCGGCGGCTTGAGCCGGGGCTTAGGCTCAGGGATCACCAGCAGCCTTCATTATCAGTCGCTTTTGGGTCATGGCCGTTTGGGCGCCCAGTTCTTCGGCGGAAATCTCCGCTTCACCGGCGGTATCGAGCTCGGCGCCACCCACGTCGGGGCCTCGGAATGCGCCGACGGCATGAGCTGCGGGGCGGTTTTCACCCGCAATGCCCAGCTCCTGCCCATCGATTCCTGGACCTTCAGCTTTGGAGCCGATCTCGGAATTTCGACCTTGCAGGGGGCCCTCGGCATCTTCCTTCGTTATAATAACCTCCCGGGCGTCAACCCCAGCTTCAATGTCCTCGATGGCGAACCGCTCAATTTCGGTCTCAACATCTCGGCTCTCCAGGTCGGGATCGGGGTCGATCTGGTGTCGGTTTATAACCTGATCACCGGCAACTCCCGGCCGGCGGCTTCCCGGCCGGCCGAGCCGGCGGAGCGGCCACCGAGCTCGGAAACCGCCGAAACCAGCGGGGGAACCGTGCCGGCCGAGACGGCCCCTCAAGGCCTGGCCCTGGTGCGGCAGGGGCATGAGCGGGCTTCGGAGCTTCGCGGCTTGGTCGCCAGCTGGAGCGCCCAAGTGGCCAGTGCCCGCGGACTTTATCAGGGGATTCGTGGACGCAGCGCGGACGACATGCGGAACCGGCGGCTCTACGCCTCCGAGGCCGCTACCCAGGCCTTGGGCGCCACTGAACATTACCAGGAGCTTTCGCAGGCCCTCACCCAAGCCCAGACCGCTGCCGCGGCCCTGAGCGGCGAGGAGCGGGCCACCGCCGACGGTCTGGTCCGCGAGATGACGGCCTGGCAAACTGAGGCTCGGCGTCAGGCCTCGACGGCGGTTCGCCAAGCCCAGGAAGTCGTCGACCATTTTAACGGCTTACCAGACCACGGCGACAGCATCACCGTGAGCGCCGAAGACCCGATCCCCGGAGGTCGTCGCCGGACCCGGCGCGAACGCCGGACCGATCCACCCACTCGGACCGATCCTCCGACTCGCACCGACCCACCGGCCCGCACCGATCTACCCACTCGGACCGACCCGCCGACTCGCACCGATCCGCCGGCCCGCACCGATCCGCCTTCGAGCGACCGCGATGCCGGAGCTCCGCCTTTGATCTTCGATCCGAGCATGATCGATCCCTCGCCGACGCGTCGCCCCGATGCGGGTCCTCCGCCGGCCCGCCGGCCCGATGCCGAGCCTCCTCCGGGCGGCGGCAGTAGCATCGACGAGAACGGTTGATTCCGGCCGATTTCGCGCGAATTTCAGCCCGATCTTTTCGTCAGGAAAGATCGGGTTTTTTTTGGCCGCCGACGATTCTCGCGAATCGACGCAACTTTTTTTTCTTTTGCCGATAAGTTAAGCGAGATGCGGGGGGCACACCGGTTGACAAGACCATCTCAAGTTTTCGAATTCATTCGTTAACTCTCCCGCAGAATCCGAAACGCCGCCGCAGAGGATTTGGACGTCCTCTGCCAGCGAATCATGCTTTCTAGCAGGAGGTTGACGCAATGACCGCACGTACTATTCCCGCCCCTTCCGCCACTCCGCCGGCGACTCCGCCGGCCGCTGACGCCACCGCGAAGGTCGAGGTGAAAGCGGATGCCAAGGCCGCGGCCCCTGCCGCTCCGGTTGCCGCTGCTCCTAGTCCCGATAAAACTCCGCCGGCTTTCGTGGCCGCAGACCCCGGCAGCTGGTCGGTCAAGCTTGACCTTGGCTACGGCGGTCGCGACCTGGGCAACGAGCAAGGTGTCGATCACGGCGGTCTCAACTTCAAGATCGGAGCCGGCCCGCGGTTCCGTTTCTTCGATGACAAGTTGACCCTCGCGCTGCGCGGCTTCTACGATTATCAGGGATTGAACAAGGACCTCGGCCAAGGCATCGAGAGCAAGGCCACCATTCACTCCTTCGGCCTCCAGACCGATCTCGGCTACTCCTTCGTTCCGAGCTGGTTCTCGGCTCACGCTCTGCTCGATCTCGGCGCGGCTCATTACACCGCCGAGGAATCGCGCGATGGGATGAAAGGCGCCGAGTTCAATAAGAACGCTTTGCTCTTCCCGTTGAGCAGCACCTCCTTCATGT